>NZ_JAWRYD010000008.1:0-257320 GCF_046534765.1 Burkholderia sp. SIMBA_062 | reverse complement strand
TCTTTTCTTCTTCATCGGCATATCCATGACGTTTACTCCGCATGATATGCCCCGCCCACGAAATCACGGATAGGTCCCATTCGCCGGACAACCGGCGGCATGGGCCGGGGAGATTCACCGATCATCTTCCCGAACCGAAGACGGATGCCGGCACAGCGCCCGCACTTCCATCTCCATATACGGAAACAACGGCAGCTGACTCAGCACATCGTGCAGTTGCTGCACGCTCTCGACGTCGAAGATACTGACGTTCGCATACCGTCCGGCGATTCGCCACAGATGGCGCCAGACGCCTTCGTTCATCAGCCGCTGGCACATCGCCTTTTCCTCGGCCTTCAGCGTGGCCGCCTTGACCGGATCCATGTCCGCCGGCAGGCGAACGGTCATTTCCACATGAAACAGCATCCTGTACTCCTTGCGTTATCGATTCGTCGAACGGGGCGGGCGCTCACGCCTGCGCGCGGGCCCGCTCGACTTCGCTGCCCGGCACGTCCTGCTTGTCCTTGAGCAGCGAGAAGTCGAAGTCGATCAGCGCGAACTGCCCGTCGACGCCATACGGCTTGCCTTCCGCGCCCTCCGCCTGCCGGACCGGCGGGATCAGCCCGTCGCGCGTCGCGAACGCGAAATCGTCCCACAGATGCGGATCGCCTTCGATGTTGATCTGCGTCGTCAGCTTACGATATCCATCCGCGGAAACGAAGAAGTGGATGTGCGCCGGACGATGGCCGTGGCGGCCGAGCTGGTCGAGCAACTGCTCGGTCTTGCTGCCCGGCGGTACGCTGTAGCCGACCGGCAGCACGCTGCGGAAGCTGTAGCGGCCGTCGGCATCGGTGCGGATCGAGCGGCGCAGATTGAACGCGGGCTGCGATTGATCGAAGTACGAGTAGTTGCCGAGATGGTTCGCGTGCCACACCTCGACGAGCGCGTTCGCGATCGGCGCGCCGTCCTGACCGAGCACCTGGCCGCGCATGATCAGCGTCTGGCCCGGATCGGTGCCGTCGTCGAGGCGCGCATGGCCGACCGATTCCGGTGCGCCCGCGACATACAGCGGCCCCTCGATCGTGCGCGGCGTGCCGCCCTGGAAGCCGGCCTTCTCCTCGGCCTCGTCCATCCGCACGTCGAGGAAGCGCTCGAGGCCGAGGCCCGCGGCGATCAGCCCGAATTCACGCCCGGCTTCGTTCAGGTAGTTGAGCGCGGTCCAGAACTCGCTCGGCTGCACGTCGAAGTCCTCGATCGTGTAGCAGATGTCCTTCACGATCCGGTTGACGATCGCGCGTACGCGCGGGTTGCCGGGCTTTTCCGCGGCGTCGTCGAAGGTCTTCAGCAGGGCGTCGATGGCTTGCTTGTTCATCTGTGTCTCCGGTTTCGGTTGTCGTGTCGTGGGGTCAGCGGGCGTCGCGTCGCATCCGTTCGATGCGGGCCCAGTCGAAGGTGATGCCGAGGCCGGGCGCCGCCGGCAGGTGCAGCTTGAAATCCTGGTAGCGCAGCGGCTCGACGAGAATCTCCTCGGTGAGCAGCAGCGGGCCGAACAGCTCGGTGCCCCATTTCAGCGAGCCGAACGTGCTGAACAGTTGCGCGGACGCCATCGTGCCGGCCGCGCCTTCGAGCATCGTGCCGCCGTACAGTTCGATGCCGGCCGCCGACGCGATCGATGCGACGCTCGCCGCGCCGAGCAGGCCGCCCGATTGCGCGATCTTCACCGCGAACACGTCGGCCGCGCGGTCCTGCGCGAGCGCGAACGCATCGACGGGGCCGTGCAGCGCTTCGTCGGCCATGATCGGAATCCGCGCGAGCTGCGTGAGGCGTTTCAGCCCCGCGCGATTGGTCGCGGCGATGGGCTGCTCGACGAGGCTCACGCCGGCGTCCGCGAGTCGTGCGCAGGCCCGGATCGCGTCGGTTTCGCTCCATGCCTGATTCACGTCGACGCGGACGTCGCCGCGCTCGCCGAGCGCGCGCTTGATCGCGATCACGTGCGCAACGTCGTCGTCGACTGCGTTCGAGCCGATCTTCAACTTGAATGCGCGATGGCGGCGCGCGTCGAGCATCGCCTCGGCTTCCGCGATGTCGCGCTGCGTGTCGCCGCTCGCGAGCGTCCATGCGACGTCGACCGCGTCGGTCGTGCGGCCGCCGAACAGTTCCGACAGCGGCACGCCGAGGCGGCGCGCCTGCGCGTCGAACAGCGCGGTTTCGATCGCGCACTTCGCGAACCGGTTGCCCTGGAACAGCTTGCGCGCCCGCGCCATCGCGGCGCCGGGGCGTGTTGCGTCCATGCGTTGCAGCAGCGGCGCGAAGTAGGTATCGATGTTGACCTTGATGCTCTCGGGGCTTTCCTCGCCGTACGCGAGACCGCCGATCGTGGTCGCCTCGCCGACGCCTTCGATACCGTCCGTGCATCGAACGCGGACCAGCACGAGGGTCTGGCAATTCATCGTGGCGACCGACAGTTTGTGGGGCCTGATCGTCGGCACATCGACGAGCAGCGTGTCGATGCGTTCGATGGTGGCGGTAGTTGCTATCATGCGATTCCTCCTGTTGGTGCACATGGTAGGAATTCCCGCCCGGCGTCGTCCAACACTCTTTCCGACTACTTCCATACCTTTGAGGCATGAAATGGAATTGCGTCAGCTCCGGTACTTCATCGCCGTCGCCGAGGAAATGAACATCACGCGGGCGGCGGAGCGGCTGCACATGACGCAGCCGCCGCTGAGCCGCCAGCTTCAGGCGGTCGAGGACGAAATCGGGTTGCCGCTGTTCGAGCGCGGTGCGCGGCCGCTGAAACTGACCGACGCGGGCCGGGTGTTCTATGCGCAGGCGAAGCGCGTCGTCGAGCAGGCCGACGAGCTCGGCCCGCTGACGCGGCGGCTCGCGCAGTTGTCGGAGCGGGTCGTGATCGGCTTCGTGCCGTCGACGCTCTATGGCGCGCTGCCGGACGTGATCCGCGCGTTTCGCGACGCGCAGCCGGACGTCGAGCTGTCGCTGATCGAAATGTTCACGCTCGAACAGCTCGGCGCGCTGAAGGGCGGGCGGATCGACGTCGGGTTCGGCCGCCTGCGCTTCGACGACGACCAGCTCGTGCGCGAGGCGCTGATCGAGGAAAAGCTGATCGCGGCGCTGCCGGTCGGGCATCCGCTCGCGGATCCGGAACGGCCGCTGACGCTGGCGGACATCGCGAACGAGACGCTGATCGTCTATCCGAGCACGCCGCGGCCGAGCTTCGCGGATCAGCAGCTGTCCGCGCTGCGCGACGGCGCGCTGGTGCCGGCGGCCGTTCACGAGGTGCGCGAGCTGCAGACGGCGCTCGGGCTCGTCGCCGCGCAGGTGGGTGTGTCGCTGGTGCCGGAGAGTGTGGAGGGCGTGCGCGTGAAGGGCGTCGTCTACCGGCGGCTGCCGGAACCGACGGCGACGTCGCCAATCATCATGAGCCGCCGGCTACACGGCGAAAGTGCGGCGACGACCGCGTTCTGTGCGATCGCGCGGGAGATGATCGTGCCGGTGGTGTAAGCGCGGCGCGGCTTGCGCTATTGCAACTAACGGTCGGTTTCGGCGCGTCCGGTCGAAGGCGGAGATGGTGTCGCGGTGCGATGTCATTCGCCGCTTACGCTGGCGGGCAGCCCGCCGGCAAGCACCCAGCAAGCCGACCGAGCAAGCCAACCGAGCAAGCCAACCGAGCAAGCCAACCGAGCAAGCCAACCGAGCAAGCCAACCGAGCAAGCCGACTGAGCAAGCCGACTGAGCAAGCCGACTGAGCAAGCCGACTGAGCAAGCCGACTGAGCAAGCCGACCGAGCAAGCCGACCGAGCAAGCCAACCCAACAAGCCAACCCAACAAGCCAACCCAACAAGCCAACCCAACAAGCCAACCCGGCCAGCAATCGGCAACGCAGCGCACCAGCACCCGCCTACCGCTTGCCGTCGAGCGTCTCCGACGGCGATTCGCCGAACTTCTCCCGATACGCGATCGCGAACCGCCCAAGGTGCGTGAACCCGCAATCGAGCGCGATATCGGCGATCCGTCGATCGGACATCGACCCGCGCAGCAAGTCCCGCGCATGGTCGAGCCGCGTCGCGCGCAGGTATTGCATCGGGCTCATCCCGCGGAACTGCAGGAAGGCGTCGCGCAGCGTGCGCTCCGGCACGTTGGCGGCCTGGACGATATCCGCAAGCTGCAGCGGCTGCGCATAGTGCGCGTTCACGAACTCCTGCGCGCGCCGCACGAAGCCCGGCGCCGGGTCGCGGTGCGACGCGCGCAGCACGGACGGCGGGTGGCCTTCGATCAGCAGGTCGATCAGCAGGTGCTCGAGCTGCGACGCCACGCGCGGATTGGCGTTCGCGCGTTCGAGCAGTTCGGGCGAGCGGGCGACGAGCATCAGCTGCTGGCGCCACGCGGCGAGCGCGGCGTCGCTGATGTGCAGCACGGGGTCGAGCGTGGCGCGCGGGTCGCCCGTGAGCGAGCGGACGGTCGCCGCGTCGATGCGCAGCACGAACTGCTCGCAGTCGGCGGACAGCACCGCGTCGAAGCGCTCGCCGGGCGCACACAGCACGCCCGTCTGCCCGTCGACGCCGAGCTGGCGTCCCATCGCGTGGACTTCCGCCTGCCCGGACAGGCAGAACATCAGCAGGTAATAGCCGTCGACGGCGTCGACCTGCACGCGCATCGCGTCGCCGAATGCGATGGTGCCCATCCCGAGCCCGCCGAGCCGCACGAAATCCATGTGCGACGCGCCTTGCACGCGGCCGCTCGGCAGCAGCGCGTGCGGCTGCATCACGCGCGAGATCCGCTCGCGCGTCTCGTCGAGATCGCGGGATTCGAACAGCCGGTGCGCGCGCAGCGCATACGGCTCGAACGACGTTGGGGACATGGGCATCGGCCTTGGTGTGGACGCGCGCTTCGATCCGACGAATGGGTCGCGATCGTGCGCGGGTCGCGTGTGTCGCCATGCTAGCGCAGAAATCCGCCGAAAGTGGATATTGCGCCGCCGCAATCGCACTTTCCGGATAGACGGCGAATATTAGCTTTTCAAAAATGGGCTCCATGCAATCAACGAAACGGAACCACAAGGAGTCCGACATGGAGCAGACAGAATCGCCCGTGGTATTCGCCGCGCGTGACGACGCGTCCGATGTGCGTTTTCCGCACGACGACGGCTCGCGCGTGCCGTACAAGGTGTTCAGCTCGCGCGCGGTCTACGATCGCGAGCAGGAACGCATCTTCCGCGGGCCGACATGGAACTTCGTCGCGCTGGAAGCGGAAATCCCGAAGGCCGGCGACTTCAAGAGCACGTTCGTCGGCGACACGCCGGTCGTCGTCACGCGCACCGAGGACGGCACGCTGTTCGCCTGGGTGAACCGCTGCGCGCACCGCGGCGCGCAGGTCTGCCGCAAGTCGCGCGGCAACGCGAGCTCGCACACGTGCGTGTACCACCAGTGGAGCTTCGACAACCAGGGCAACCTGCTCGGCGTGCCGTTCCGGCGCGGCCAGAAGGGGATGACCGGGATGCCGGCCGACTTCGACCCGAAGCAGCACGGGCTGCGCAAGCTGCGCGTCGACAGCTATCGCGGGCTCGTGTTCGCCACCTTCAGCGATGAAGTGGCGCCGCTGCCGGATTATCTCGGCGAGCAGATGCGGCCGTGGATCGACCGGATCTTCCACAAGCCGATCGAGTATCTCGGCTGCACGAGACAGTATTCGAAGTCGAACTGGAAGCTGTACATGGAGAACGTGAAGGACCCGTATCACGCGAGCATGCTGCACCTGTTCCATACGACCTTCAACATCTTCCGCGTCGGGATGAAGGCGCGTTCGATTCCGGATGCGAATCACGGGCTGCACAGCATCATCACGGTGACGAAGACGGGCGACGACACGTCGGCCGCGTACAAGCAGCAGAACATCCGCTCGTTCGACGAGGGCTTCCATCTGGAAGACGAGTCGATCCTCGATCTCGTGTCGGAATACGACGAGGACTGCACGAACCATATCCAGCCGATCTTCCCGCAGCTCGTGATCCAGCAGATCCACAACACGCTGGTCGCGCGCCAGATCCTGCCGAAGGGGCCGGACAACTTCGAGCTGATCTTCCACTTCTTCGGCTACGCGGACGACACGCCCGAGCTGCGCGCGCTGCGCATCAAGCAGGCGAACCTGGTCGGGCCCGCCGGCTACATCTCGATGGAAGACACCGAGGCGACCGAGCTCGTGCAGCGCGGCACGGTGCGCGACGCCGATGCGACGTCGGTGATCGAGATGTCGCGCGGCAATCCGGATCAGCAGGACACGGTGATCACCGAAAGTCTGATCCGCAAGTTCTGGGTCGGCTACCAGAAGCTGATGGGCTATCGAAGCGGGAGCGCGGAATGATGGAAAACCTGACGGAAGACATGAAGACCTGGTTCGAGATTTACATGCTCCAGAACCGCTACATCGGCCACCTCGACAACGACCGGCTCGAACACTGGCCGGAAATGTTCACCGAGGATTGCACGTACGAGATCGTGCCGAAGGAGAACGCGGATCTCGGGCTGCCGGTCGGGATCGTCCACTGCACGAACCAGCGGATGCTGCGCGATCGCGTGGTGTCGCTGCGGCACGCGAACATCTATGAAGAGCACACGTACCGGCACATGACGTCGGGTCTCACGATCGTCGCGCAGCGCGACGGCGAGATCGACACCGAGAGCAACTACGTGGTCGTGCAGACGCGCAGCAACGGCGAATCGAACGTGTACCAGGCCGGCAAGTACTACGACACGGTCGTGCGCACGCCCGACGGGCTGCGCTACAAGACCAAGCGCGTGATCTACGACACGTCGCGCGTGCAGACGCTGCTCGCGACGCCCATCTGACAGCCAAGGAAACGACATGACCGAAGCAACGCTCGCCGAATGGCATCCGCTGGGCGCATTCGACGAATTCTCCGAAGACGAACCGGCCGCGCGCGTCGCCGGCCAGAAGCCGATCGCGGTGTTCCGGATCGGCGACGAACTGTTCGCGATGCACGACCTCTGTTCGCATGGTCACGCGCGCCTGTCCGAAGGCTATGTGGAGGACGGCTGCGTCGAGTGCCCGCTGCACCAGGGGCTCATCGACATTCGCACGGGTGCGCCGAAATGCGCGCCGATCACCGAGCCGGTGCGGACCTATCCGATCCGGATCGTCGACGGGCAGGTGGAAGTCAATGTCGACTGACCCGTTCGTGATCGTCGGCGCCGGCCACGCGGCGCGTCGCACGGCCGAGGCGCTGCGCGCGCGCGACGCCGCTGCGCGCATCGTGATGATCGGCGCGGAGCGCGAGCTGCCGTACGACCGGCCAGCGCTGTCGAAGGACGCGCTGCTGAGCGACGGCGGCGAGCAGCGCGCGTTCGTGCGCGATGCCGCGTGGTACGACGCGCAGCGCGTCGAGCTGCGGCTCGGCACGCGCGTCGATGCGATCGAACGCGACGCGCGGCGTGTGCGGCTCGACGACGGCGCGACGTTGCCGTACGCACGGCTCGTGCTCGCGACGGGTTCGCGGGTGCGTGCGTTCGGCGGTCCGGTCGACGAATGCGTCGTTGTGCATTACGTGCGCACCGTTGCCGACGCGCGTGCGTTGCGGGCGCAACTCGCGCCCGGGCGGCGCTTGGCGGTGCTCGGCGGCGGCTTCATCGGTCTGGAAGTGGCGGCCGCGGCGCGCCAGCGCGGGTGCGACGTGACGGTGATCGACCCGGCGCCGCGCTTGCTGCAGCGTGCGTTGCCGGAAGTCGTCGGCGCGTATGCGCGGCAACTGCATGACGCGCGCGGCGTGCGCTTTCAGATGGCGACGTTGCCGCGCGCGATTCGCCGCGCGGCCGGCGGCGGTGCGATCGTCGAGACCGATCGCGGCGACGTGCCGGCCGATATCGTCGTGGTCGGGATCGGCGTGGTGCCGAACGTCGAACTCGCGCAGGCGGCCGGCCTCGAGGTCGACAACGGGATCCGTGTCGATGCGGGCTGCCGCACGGCCGATCGCGCGATCTTCGCGGCGGGCGAGGTGACGATGCACTTCAATCCGCTGCTCGGGCGTCACGTGCGGATCGAGTCGTGGCAGGTCGCGGAAAACCAGCCGGCCGTCGCGGCCGCGAACCTGCTCGGCGCGGACGAAACCTATGCCGAGCTGCCGTGGCTGTGGTCCGATCAGTACGACTGCAACCTGCAGATGCTCGGTCTGTTCGGCAGCGAACGCACGACCGTCGTGCGCGGCGATCCGGCGAGCGGGCCGCTCACTGTGTTCGGACTGGGCGACGATGGCAGGATCGTCGCGGTGGCGGCCGCGAACCTCGGGCGCGACATCGGCGCGTCGCGCCGGCTGATCGCGGCAGGGGCGGTGCCCGACCCGGTGAAGCTTGCCGATCCGGCGGTGAACCTGAAGACGTTCCTCTGACGCAGCGCGCGAATGCGGCCCGCGTGGCCGCGTTTGCGTCGGCGGCCGGCGGCGGGCAGCCGGAAAGTAGACCGAAGGAACGCCGTTCCGGACAACCTTCCGGGCGCGCGCGATGCGCGCGGGTTTGTCGTGGGCCGGCGATCGGTGCATATTAGCGGCATTGCCGTTTCACCGGTCGCCCATGACGCCAGACAAAGCTCTCGAACTGAAGCGCAGCAAGCGCCGCGCGCTATGGCTGCTGCTGGCCGCCGTCGCGGTGTTCGTCACAACGATCCTGCTGCCGCGCGGCCCGTGGGTCGACGGATTCAAGGCGGTGGCCGAGGCCGCGATGGTCGGCGCGCTGGCCGACTGGTTCGCGGTCGTCGCGCTGTTCCGGCGCGTGCCGATCCCGTTCGTGTCGCGCCACACCGAGATCATTCCGAAGAACAAGGACAAGATCGCCGACAACCTCGCGGTGTTCGTGCGCGAGAAATTCCTCGGCCCCGACGCGCTCGCCGCGCAGATTCGCCAGCACGATCCTGCCAGCAAGCTCGGCGCATGGCTCGGCGAACCGGCGAACACCGACGCGCTCGGCGGCTACGTGACGAAGCTGATGAGCTTCGCACTCGACATGACCGACGATGCGCGGATCCAGTCGTTCGTCCACGATGCGTTCCGCGCGGTGATCGACCGGATCGACCTGTCGCAATCGGCCGGCGCGATCCTCGACACGCTGACGAAGGACGGCCGGCACCAGGCGCTGCTCGACGACGCGATCGAACAGGTGGTCGACGTGCTCGACAAGGAGGAGAACCGCGAGGTGATCGCGGGCTTCATCGTCGAATGGCTGAAGACGCAATATCCGAAGGTCGAGAAAATCATGCCGACGCAGTGGTTCGGCGAGAACGGCGCGCGCATGCTGGCGAGCGCGGTGAGCCGCGTGCTCGAGGGGGTGGCGGCCGATCCCGAACACGAGCTGCGGCAGCGCTTCGACCGTACGGTCGTG
Source organism: Burkholderia sp. SIMBA_062 (assembly GCF_046534765.1). Lineage (NCBI taxonomy): Bacteria > Pseudomonadati > Pseudomonadota > Betaproteobacteria > Burkholderiales > Burkholderiaceae > Burkholderia > Burkholderia sp. SIMBA_062. The sequence goes on along the minus strand of NZ_JAWRYD010000008.1, from coordinate 247,940 downwards.
CGGCTGACCGAGCGGCTGAAGCATGATCCCGCGTTCATCGCGAAGGGCGACGAGATCAAGCGCTACATCCGCGACGGCGACGCGTTCAACGACTATGCGCGCGACTTGTGGGACCAGTTGCGCGCGTGGCTGAAGGCCGATCTCGCGCGCCCGGATTCGTCGCTGCACCGGCAGGCCGCGACGCTGGGCGGCTGGCTCGGCGCGCGGCTTGCTGAAAGCCCGGCGTTGCGCGCGTCGCTGAACGAGCATATCGAGAAGGCCGTGCACGAGATCGCACCGGATTTCGCGGATTTCCTGATGCGTCACATCCGCGATACGGTTCGCAACTGGGATGCGCGCGAAATGTCGCGGCAGATCGAGCTGAACATCGGCAAGGACCTGCAGTACATCCGCATCAACGGCACGCTGGTCGGCGGGCTGATCGGGCTCGGGCTGTATCTGGTGTCGCTGGTGCCGCATTGGGCGGGCGGATGGCTGCATTGACGCGGCCATCGCGGCCATCGTGCACATGGCGCACATGGCGCGCGTGCGCGCGCCGGCGAATCACGCGTGCGCCTTCGCGCCGTGCAGTTGCAGGCCCAGCGCCTTGATCACTTTCAGGATCGTGCCGAAGCTCGGATTGCCGTCGTGCGACAGCGCCTTGTACAGCCCTTCGCGCGACAGGCCCGCGTCGCGCGCGACCTGCGACATGCCGCGCGCGCGGGCGATCACGCCGAGCGCATGCGCGATGAAGGCCGGGTCGTCACCGGCTTCCTGCAGACAGGCCTCGAAGTAGTCGGCCATGTCGTCGTCGGTTTTCAGGTGTTCGGCCGAATCCCACGGCCGGGTCTTGATCTTGTCCATCGATCACTCCAGGTCGAGCCGCGCGAGCATCGCGTGCGCGGCGCGGATGTCCGCCGGTTGCGTCGACTTGTCGCCGCCGCAGAGCAGGATCACCCATATCGTTCCGCGCCTGACGTAGTAGACGCGATAGCCGGGCCCGTGATCGACACGCATTTCGACGACGGGGGAGCCGGCGGATTTCCAGTCGCCCGGATTGCCCATCGACAGACGGTCGATGCGCGCCTGGATGCGGCGCTTCGCGACGCGATCCTGCAGGCCGGCAAACCACGCGTCGAAGACGTCGGTGGTCCGGATACTGAATGTAGGTGCACTGTATGGCATGGATCCCAGTATGTCAACCATGGTTCACAGATTCGATGAATGGAATTCGGTTGCCTCCACAGTAGGGCCGCGCGCGCCGTTTGACGTCGAATTGGCCGTCAGGCCGACTCTGTCGCGAGGCCGGCCCCGGCCATTCGGTCGAAGTCGCGATTGCGCGAATCCGTCTACAATCAAAAACGCCCCTGTCGACCGCGCGTGCTTGCCGCGCGCGTGCCGTGTCGTGGTTTGTGTCCAATAGGTAAAGCGTCCGCGTGCCGTAGGCCGGCGCGCGTTCTGAACGTCGCGCGCCCGTAAGCCGGGCGGGCGGCATCAACCGAGAGTCCCCATGAAAGCATCGGATCTGTTCGTGAAGGCGCTGGAAGCCGAAGGCGTCGAGTACGTGTTCGGCATTCCCGGCGAGGAAAACCTCGATCTGCTCGAATCGCTGCGGCGATCGACGATCAAGCTCGTGCTGACCCGGCACGAGCAGGCGGCCGGGTTCATGGCCGCCACCTACGGCCGGCTGACGGGCCGTACCGGCGTGTGTCTCGCGACGCTCGGGCCGGGTGCGACCAACTTCGTGACGGCCGCCGCGTATGCGCAGCTCGGCGGCATGCCGATGCTGATGATCACCGGGCAGAAGCCGATCAAGTCCAGCAAGCAGGGCCACTTCCAGATCGTCGACGTCGTCGACATGATGCAGCCGCTGACGAAGTTCACGCGGCAAATCGTGTCGATTGGCAACATTCCGTCGGCGGTGCGCGAGGCGTTTCGCCGCGCGGAGGAGGAGCGTCCGGGCGCCGCGCACCTCGAGCTGCCGGAGGACATCGCGCACGAGGAGGGCGACGGCAAGCCGATTCCGCGCAGCTACAGCCGGCGGCCGGTCGCCGAGGAGAAGGCGGTCGCGCACGCGATCGACGCGATCCAGGCCGCGCGCCATCCGCTGTTGATGATCGGTGCGGGCGGCAACCGCAAGACGACCTGCAAGATGCTGCTCGAATTCGTCGACAAGACGGGCATCCCGTTCTTCACCACGCAGATGGGCAAGGGCGTGATCGACGAAACCCATCCGCTGTGGCTCGGCAACGCGACGCTGTCGGACGGCGACTTCGTGCATCGCGCGATCGAGCATGCGGACTGCATCATCAACGTCGGCCACGACGTGATCGAGAAGCCGCCGTTCTTCATGCGCGCGGACGACAAAACGGTGATCCACGTGAACTTCCTCGGCGCGCAGGTCGATCCCGTCTATTTCCCGCAGATAGAGGTGGTCGGCGACATCGCGAACGCGGTGTGGCAGATGAAGGAAGCGGTGACGCGCCAGCCGCACTGGGATTTCGAGCGCTTCACGATGATCAAGGAGCATTTCGACGCGCACCTGCAGAAGGGCCAGCACGACCCGCGCTTCCCGATGTATCCGGTGCGGATCGTGAACGACCTGTACAACGCGCTGCCGCTCGACGGGATCGTCTGCCTCGACAACGGGATGTACAAGATCTGGTTCGCGCGCTACTGGCGTGCGCACGAACCGAACTCGCTGCTGCTCGACAACGCGCTCGCGTCGATGGGCGCGGGCCTGCCGTCGGCAATCGCGACGAAGATCGTGCATCCGCAGCGCAAGGTGATCGCCGTGTGCGGCGACGGCGGCTTCATGATGAATTCGCAGGAACTCGAAACGGCCGTGCGGCTGAAGCTCGACCTCGTCGTGATGATCCTGCGCGACGATGCGTTCGGGATGATCCGCTGGAAGCAGGAGAACATGAATTTTCCCGATTTCGCGATGACGCTGAAGAATCCCGATTTCGTGTCGTATGCGCAGAGCTACGGCGCGCATGGGCATCGCGTCGAAGCGGCCGACGATCTCGAGCCGCTGCTGCGCGACTGCTTCGCGACGCCGGGCGTGCATGTGATCGACGTGCCGATCGACTATTCGGACAACGAGCGCGTGCTCAACCGCGAAATCAAGCGCCTGTCGGCGCAACTCTGAATCCGCAGTTCACCGGAAGGAGCGTTCCATGTTGAAGGATACCTATCCGTATTACCTGGCCAACGAAGCCGTCTACGCGAACACCGATCTCGACGTGACCGACAAGTTCAGCGGCAAGGTCGCGACGCGCGTCGCGCTCGCCGACGCGAAGGCGATCGATGCGGCTATCGGCGCGGCGGTCGATGCCGCGAAGCCGATGCGCGAATTGCCGGCCTACAAGCGGCAGGCGGTGCTCGATCACTGCGTCGCGCGCTTTCGCGAGCGTTTCGACGAGCTGGCCGAGGCGCTGTGCATCGAGGCCGGCAAGCCGATCAACGATTCGAAGGGCGAAGTGACGCGGCTGATCGATACGTTCCGCGTCGCGTCCGAGGAGTCGGTGCGCATCGACGGCGAAGTGATCAACCTCGAGATCTCGGCGCGCGCGCAAGGCTACACGGGCTATACGCGGCGCGTGCCGATCGGCCCGTGCTCGTTCATCTCGCCGTTCAACTTCCCGCTGAACCTCGCCGCGCACAAGGTCGCCCCCGCGCTGGCCGCCGGCTGTCCGTTCGTGCTGAAGCCCGCGAGCCGCACGCCGATCGGCGCGCTGATCATCGGCGAGGTGCTCGCGGAAACCGACTTGCCGAAGGGCGCGTTCTCGGTGCTGCCCGCGCATCGCGACGGCGCGGATCTGTTCACGACCGACGAGCGCTTCAAGCTGCTGTCGTTCACGGGCTCGCCGGCCGTGGGCTGGGCGCTGAAGGAGAAGGCCGGCAAGAAGAAAGTCGTGCTCGAACTCGGCGGCAACGCGGCGGCGATCGTCGACGCGGATCAGCACGAGCAGCTCGACTACGTGGTCGAGCGTCTCGCGTTCGGCGCGTATTACCAGTCGGGCCAGAGCTGTATCGGCGTGCAGCGCATCCTCGTGCATGCGGATCTGTACGACGCGCTGCGCGACAAGCTGATCGCGAAGACGCGTTCGCTGAAGATGGGCGATCCGAAGGATCCGTCGACGTTCGTCGGCCCGATGATCTCCGAATCCGAATCGCGCCGGTTGTCCGGCTGGATGGATGCGGCCGTCGCGGCGGGCGCGAAGATCGTCGCGGGCGGCAAGGTCGACGGCGCGATGTTCGAGGCGACGCTGCTGGAAAACGTCGGCCGCGAGCAGGACCTGTACCGCAAGGAGGCATTCGGCCCGGTCGCGATCCTCGAGAAGTTCGATCGCTTCGACGATGCGCTCGCGCGCGTGAACGACAGCGACTTCGGGCTGCAGGCCGGCGTGTTCACCGATTCGCTCGCGCATGCGCAGCGCGCGTGGGACGAACTGGAGGTGGGCGGCGTCGTGATCAACGACGTGCCGTCGTTCCGGGTCGACAACATGCCGTATGGCGGCGTGAAGGACTCGGGGCTCGGCCGCGAAGGGATCCGCTACGCGATCGAGGACATGACCGAGCCGCGGTTGATGGTCGTGCGACGCCGCTAGCGCGATCGCACGCGGCAAGACGGCACGCGGGCGGGCGATCACGCGATCGCGCCGGCCCGCGTGCCGTTTTTCATTTCGACGCCTGCGCACGGGCACGGCAACGCCCCGCCGTGTGTTATCGACGTGGTATCGACGTGGTATCGACGCGGCATCGCGCGCCGCGCGTGCGGAACGCGCTCGACTCCCGGCATCGCATCGTGATGTAATCGCGCGAAATGGCCAACCAGGGTACGACACCGGTTGGCGTGCGCATTCATTCTTCACGAGGTCGATTCATGTCCCCCGTCTCGGCATTCAAGCTGGTTCTGTTGTCGTTGCTCGCGATCGTCGCGCTCGAATGCATCGCCAAGCGGTTGCGGTTGCCGCCTGCGGCAGCGCTGCTGATCGGCGGCATCGGCATCGCGTTCATTCCCGGCCTGCCGCCGATCAACCTCGATCCGGAACTCGTGCTGCTCGTGTTCCTGCCGCCGCTGCTGATGGACGGCGCGTATTTCTCCGTATGGGAGGAGTTCAAGCGCAACGTCGGCGGCATCCTGATGCTCGCGATCGGCGCGGTGGTGTTCACGACGTTCGCGGTCGGCCTTGCCGTGCACTGGGTCGTGCCGTCGCTGCCGTGGGCCGCATGCTTCGCGCTGGGCGCGATCGTGTCGCCGCCCGACGCGGTGGCCGCGAAGGCGGTGCTCGAACGCGTCGCGCTGCCGCGCCGGCTGATGGTGCTGCTCGAAGGGGAAAGCCTGTTGAACGACGCGGCCGGCCTGGTGCTGTTCCGCTTCGCGGTCGCCGCCGCGCTGACGGGCGCGTTCAGTTTCGAGCACGCGGTCGTGCGCTTCGCGGAGCTCGGGCTCGGCGGCGTCGTGGTCGGCTACCTGGTCGGCAAGCTCGTCGTGTGGTTCCTGAAGCTGCTCCGCGACGACTATCTGGTGATTACCGTCGCGGTAATCGCCGGCTGGATCGCATACACCGCCGGCGAGATGGTCGAGGTGTCGGGCGTGATCGCGACGGTGACGGCCGGCATGATCGTCGGCTGGCATCAGCACGAGGTGTTTTCGGCCGCCGTGCGCACGCGCGGCACCGCGTTCTGGCAGGTCATCGTGTTCCTGCTCGAGGCGATGGTGTTCGTGCTGATCGGGCTGTCGCTGCGCGGCGCGATCCACCGGCTCGGCGGTTTCGAGCAGGTGCTCGCCACGATGGTGCCGCCGGTGCTCGCGGTGCTGGCGGCGGTGGTAGTGTCGCGCTTCGTGTGGATCTACGCGGTCGAGGCGCTGAAGCTGCCGGTGCGCGGGATCATGGGGCGCGGTTTCGCACCCGACTGGAAGGCCGCGACGATCATGAGCTGGGCCGGGATGCGCGGGGTCGTGACGCTGGCGATCGCGTTGTCGTTGCCGGAGGCAATGCCGGGCCGCGACGTGATCCTGGTCGCGTCGTTCGCGGTGATTCTCGTCACCGTTCTGCTGCAGGGCACGACCATCGGGCCGCTGATCCGGCTGCTGCGCCTGCCTCGGCACGAAGAGCGCGCCGCGCATCACCTGACCGAGCCGATGGCGTGGGCGCACGTCGAGGCGGCGCAGCTTGCGGCGATCCAGCCGCTGGTGCGCGACGCGAGCGGCAACGTGATTCACCCGCGCCTGCTGGAGCAATACACGTATCGCGCGAAGCTGACCGAGCGGGCGAAGAACGAGCCTGCGTATCCGGCGGAGGTGCGCACCGCGCACTACGACGTCGTACTTGCCGCGATCAAGGCCGGACGTGCGGAATTGTTGCGCCTGCATCGTTCGGGCCGCATCCACGACGAGATGCTGCACATGCTCGAACGTGATCTCGATCTGCAGGAAGTGTCCGCGCAGCACGCGCGCGGGTAGGCTGCCGCACGCCGCACGCCGCACGCCGCACGCCGCACGCCGCACGCCGCAAGCCGCAAGCCGCAAGCCGCAAGCCGCAAGCCGCAAGCCGCAAGCCGCAAGCCGCAAGCCGCAAGCCGCAAGCCACAAGCCACAAGCCACAAGCCACAAGCCACAAGCCACAAGCCACAAGCCACAAGCCACAAGCCACAAGCCACACGCGCCGCCGTTGCCGTTGCCGTTGCCGTTGCCGTTGCCGGTCCGGCCGGCTGCGCCCCCGGCGTTTGCGTCGCGGCCGATCCGGTCACGGCGCGCTCCTTTTCCCCTCCCTGTCCCCCGATTCCGTCGCATCTGAATCCGGCCCCAATACCCTCGACACGCGAGCCTTGCAGCGCATGCAAGCCTCATGGCACCGGCCTCGCAAACGTTATCGTCTTTCGCGTCCGGAATTGATCTGATTTAACTGAATCCCGCTCTTTCACCATATTTGGCAAAACTAAACCGGAAGGAGATAGATGCTGTGTTCTAATTTCATTTAGAATCAGCCGGTTATCTTTATTGAGAGAAAGCACGCGGAGGTAATACGACCGTCGTCGGGGAAAAATCGGCGCTCGGATCCCCGTGGGGCAATGCCGACAGGCCAGGTCGGCAACAATAGGCGGAATTCTCAACCGCTAAATTAAGATGGCGTCCAAGTCGGATAAACAACTCCTATGAAAGAATCAATTGGAGATTTGGCGTTTGAAACGGTATTTATGAAAGAATCGAGCGGTGAAAATGCGCCGGATTGTCTCGAATCGGGGCTATCGGTTCTGCTGGTCGACGATCAGCCGTTCGTCGGCGAGGTGATCCGCCGCGCGCTGCGCAGCGAGCACGATATCAACCTGCATGTGTGCACCGACGCACACCGGGCGATGGCGGTCGCGCGCGACGTGAAGCCGACGGTCATCCTCCAGGATCTGGTGATGCCGGAAATCGACGGCCTCGACCTGGTTCGCGCGTGGCGCGCGGACGCCGACACCGCACGCGTGCCGATCATCGTGCTGTCGGCGAAAGAGGAGCCGATCGTCAAGCGCGAGGCGTTCATCGCCGGCGCGAACGACTATCTCGTGAAGCTCCCGGACGCGATGGAGCTGACCGCGCGCATCCGCTATCACTCGAATTCGTACCTGATGTCGCGGCAGCGCGACGAAGCGCTGGATTTCCTGTCGCACGACATGCGCTCGCCGCAGACGTCGATCCTCGCACTGCTCGAGGTTTACCGGACCGAGCACGGCGACATGCCGGCGATCATGGAGCGCATTGCCGGCCATGCACGGCGCGCGCTGGCGCTTGCCGACGGCTTCATCCACCTGACCCGCGCGCAGTCGGAACGCCGGGCGCACGAGGTCCTGAGTCTCAACGAGATCGTGCTCGACGCCGTCGATCAGCTGTGGGAGAGGGCGGCCGGCTTCGGCAGCCGCGTCGTGGCCCACGTGCCCGCCGCCGAGTGCGTGACGATGGGCGACCGCATGATGCTCACGCGCGCGGTCGCGAACCTGATCGACAACGCGCTGAAATACGGTCCGGCCGGCACGGACGTGCATTGCACGCTGGGCGACGACGACGGTGCGTGGCTGATCGGCGTCGAGGACGCCGGCAACGGCATCGCGCCCGAGCAGCGCACGGCCGCGACCGAGTCGTTCGTGCGGCTCGAATCCGTGCACGGCGCGGCGCGCAGCGGCTTCGGCCTCGGGCTCGCATTCGTGCGCGCGACGGCCGCGCGGCATCGCGGCCAGATCCTGATGCGCAATACGGCGCGCGGCTTCATGGTCGCGCTTCGGCTGCCGGCGCAAGCGGACCGGTGATTTCGCGGCGCGGCCCGCCGCAGCCGTGCCGCCCGCAGACCCCGATGCGCTCGTGGCGCGCCGTGCGGCGTGCAGGCGGGCGCGGTTTTTTCAACGCTGATTTTAGAAAGCCCATAACGAACATGGCCACCGTGACGCCCCGCGCGACCAATGAAAGCCTGCATCCGACGATCGGCGCTGGCCGGCTGACGCTCGGCAACCGCATCCTGCTCAGCTTCGGCGTGCTGTTCGTGCTGATGCTGGTGACCGCCGGCGTGTCCTACGAGCGTCTGCATGCGATCAACACCGAAGCCATCAGCATCGAACGCGACTCGCTGCCCGGCGTCTATCTCGCGGCGTCGCTGCGCGGATCGGTCAACGAATCGTTCGCCATGCTGCAGCAGGCGACGTTCGTCGATACCGATCCCGAACTCGTGCAGCGCGATTTCGCGAAGATCGCCGAGGCGCTCAAGGAGGTCGAGTCGTTGTCGGTCGACTACCAGAACACGACGTTCCGCGATGACGACCGGCAGCGTTTCTCGACGTTCCGCGGTTCCTACGACCGCTACGTACCGCTGCTCAACGATGCGATCCAGAAGAGCCACGTGTCGCGCGAGGAAGCCGTAGCAGCCTATGCGCGCACGCTGCCGGTGTGGACCGAGGTCGTGCGCAACGCGAACGTCCTGGTGCAGGAGAACCGCAAGTTCGCCGACAACTCCGCGAAGCTGATTCGCCAGTCCGTGCAGGACACCGAGGTCGTGCTGGCGCTGGCGCTGGGCATCGTGCTGCTGTCCGCGCTCGCGCTCGGCTACGGGCTGTTCCGCGCGGTCACCGTGCCGATGGCGCGGCTCGTGGAAGTGCACGACGTGATGCGCACCGGCAACCTGACGCGCCGCCTCGACCTGCGCCGCCATGACGAGTTCGGCACGCTCGAGACGGGCTTCAACCGGATGGCCGACGAACTGACCGAGCTGGTCGCGCGCGCGCAGCAGTCGTCGCTGCAGGTGACGACGTCGGTGGCCGAAATCGCGGCGACGTCACGCGAGCAGCAGGCGACCGCCAACGAAACCGCGGCGACGACGACCGAGATCGGCGCGACGTCGCGCGAGATCTTCGCGACCTCGCGCGACCTGCTGCGCACGATGAACGAGGTGGCCGGCGTGGCCGAACAGTCGGCGACGCTCGCGGGCGCGAGCCAGAGCGGCCTCACGCGGATGGGCGAGACGATGCGCAGCGTGATGGACGCGGCCGGTTCGGTGAACGCGAAGCTCGCGATCCTCAACGAGAAGGCGCTGAACATCAACCAGGTCGTCGCGACGATCACCAAGGTGGCCGACCAGACCAACCTGCTGTCGCTGAACGCGGCGATCGAGGCCGAGAAGGCCGGCGAGTACGGCCGCGGCTTCGCGGTCGTCGCGACCGAGATCCGCCGTCTCGCCGACCAGACGGCGGTCGCGACCTACGACATCGAGCAGACGGTGAAGGAAATCCAGTCGGCGGTGTCGGCGGGCGTGATGGGGATGGACAAGTTCTCCGAGGAAGTGCGCCGCGGGATGCTCGACGTGCAGCAGGTCGGCGGGCAGCTGTCGCAGATCATCGCCGAGGTGCAGACGCTCTCGCCGCGCTTCCAGATGGTCAACGAAGGGATGCAGACGCAGGCGAACGGTGCGGAGCAGATCACGCAGGCGCTGTCGCAGCTGTCGGAAGCCGCGCAGCAGACGGCCGAGTCGCTGCGCCAGTCGTCGCAGGCGATCGATGACCTGACGCTCGTCGCGAACCAGTTGCGCACCAGCGTGTCGCGCTTCAAGGTCGACGCGTGACGCGCGCCGAGTCGCACGGCGGCGCGCACGCGCTGTTCCTGATGTTCGAGCTCGACGGCGAGCGCTATGCGCTCGACGCGGCCGACATCGACGAAGTGTTGCCGCTCGCGACCACCAAGGTCGTGCCCGGCGCGCCCGACTGGATCGCCGGGCTGCTGATGCGGGGCGGTCAGCCGGTGCCCGTGATCGACGTGCCGATGCTGGCGCTCGGGCGGCGCGCGCATGCGCTGCGTTCGACGAGGCTGGTGATGGTGCGCTACCGCGTCGAGCCGCTCGACCGCGAGCGCGTGATCGGCCTGATCGTCGAGCGCGCGACGCAGACGCTGCGAATCGACCGCACGGCATTCCGCGCCAGCGGCGTATCGACGGCGCGCACGCGCTGGCTCGGGCACGTCGCGAACACGCCTGACGGAATCGTGCAGCAGGTTTCGGTATCCGACCTGATCGACGACGTTGCGCGCCTGTATCTGTTCGACGGCCTGCCGGGCCACGGAGGGGAGTCCGCATGAAAGAATCCGATTCGCGATTTCGCGGCTGGCTGCTGCGCGAGACCGGCATCGACCCCGATTCGCTCGGCAACGATTTCCTGAGCCGCGCGCTGACCGAGCGCATGCATGCGCTGCAGGGCGATGGCGAGCGGCTGCCGTCGGCGGCGCGGCCGCCCGTCACGCCCGAAGCGCTCGACGCCTACTGGCAGCAGCTCAACGCGTCGGCCGACGAACGGCGCGCGCTGATCGAGCTGTTCGTCGTGCCGGAGACGTGGTTCTTCCGCGATCGCGAGGCGTTCGCGACGCTCGCGCGGCTTGCGCTCGAGCGGCTTGCCGCGACGCCCGGGCGCGTGATCCGCGTGCTGAGCGCGCCGTGCTCGACCGGCGAGGAGCCGTATTCGGCGGCGATGGCGCTGCTCGACGCCGGGCTCGATCCGGCCAGCTTCACGATCGACGCGCTCGACCTGAGCGCGCGCGCGATCGAACAGGCGCGGCTCGGCTGCTACGGGCGCAATGCGTTTCGCGGCACGGCGACCGAGTTTCGCGCCCGCTACTTCACGCCGGCCGCCGACGGCTGGCTGCTCGACGAGCGCGTGCGTGCGCGCGTCCAGTTTCGCCAGGCGAACCTGATCGAACCGGGCGTCGATACGGGCATTCGCTACGATTTCGTGTTCTGCCGCAACGTGCTGATCTACTTCGACCGCGACGCGCAGGACCGCGTGATCGGTTCCCTCGAAAGCTGGCTCGCCCCCGACGGGATGCTGTTCGTCGGTCCGGCCGAAACGGGCGTCGCGATGCGGCACGGGATGCGTTCGGCGCGCGTGCCGCTGGCATTCGCGTTTCATCGCGATCATCGCGACGCGGCGGCGGACGCCAGCGCGGCGCGGCACGCGGCACCGACGCCGGCCGTTGCGCCGTACCGGCGTGCCGAGCGCTTGACGGTGGCGCCGCCCGCCGCGGCGCGCCCACTGCTGGCCGTCGTGCCGCCGACGTGGAGCGGTATCGCGCCGTCGCCCTCGGCCCTTGCGCCGGCCGAACGCCCGACTGCGTTCGAGCCGCTGGCCGACATGCGCGCCGGCGCGCTGACCAACGCAGCCAATGCAGCCCACGCGGCCCACGCGGCCCACGCGACCAACGCGACCAACGCGACCAACGCGACCAACGCGACCAACGCGACCAACGCGACCAACGCGACCAACGCGGCCAATGCGGCCAATGCGGCCAATGCGGCCAATGCGGCCCACGCGGCCCACGCGGCCCACGCAGCCAACGCAGCCAACGCAGCCAACGTGCCCGCGCCGGCGGCACCGCTCGCGGACAGCGCCGCACCGACGCTCGAGGAAGCGCAGGCACTGGCCAACGCGGGTGCGTTCGACGAGGCCGAGCGCGTGCTCGCGCGATTCTCCGCGCATGCCGGGCCGCACGCGGACGCGTTCTACCTGAACGGGCTGATCGCGGATGCGTGCGGGCGTGTCGCGGAAGCGGGCGACTTCTACCGGAAGGCGCTGTATCTGCGGCCGACGCACCACGAAGCGCTGACGCATCTCGCGACCTTGCTCGACGTCGGCGGCGATGGCGCCGGCGCGCAATGGCTGCTCGAGCGTGCGCGGCGCTCCGCAGGGTGATGAGAATACGGGTTGGGAGCCGACATCGGGATGACCGAGGAAAGAATGAACCGCGACGCCGTTGCCACTGACGACACGACGATCGGCGTCGACGATTGCTGGAACCGGATCGGCACGCGCGGCGACCGCTCGTGCGAGCGGCTGGCCGACTGCCTGCGCTGCCTGAACTGCCCGGTCTACGCGTATCACGCGGCGAAACTGCTCGAGCGCCCGCTCGGCGCGGCCGAGATGGCCGACGCCACGCGGCGGATCAGCGCGTTCGACGCGACCGGCGCGCACGGCGACGACGATACGCGCCAGGCGGCGCTGGCGTTTCGCGTCGCCGACGAATGGCTCGCGCTGCCGATCGGCGTGCTGCGCGAGATCGCCGGCACGCGCCGGATCCATTCGCTGCCGTATCGCCGCCATTCGGCCGTGCGCGGCGTGGTCAACATTCGCGGCACGCTGCGCATCGCGATCTCGATCGGCGCGCTGCTCGGCCTCGATGCGGGCAACAGCGGCAGCAGCGGCAGCGGCGACGGCCGCTTCACACGACTGCTGGTCGCCGCGCACCAGGGCGAGCCGGTGGTGTTTCCGGTCGACGAAGTCGAGGGCGTGCTGCGCTTCGGCGCATCCGAATGGGTACCCGTGCCGGCGACGGTCGGGCGCGCGAGCGCCGGCCTGTCGCGCGGCGTGCTGTCGTGGCGCGGCAAGTCGGTGGGCCTGCTCGACGACGACCGGCTGTTCGACGCCGTCACACGGAGCATGCGATGAGCGGCGATGACGATCTGAGCCACCTGTCGCTGCTCGAGCTGTATCGCGAGGAGACGCGCACGCAGACCCAGGCGCTGTCCGAACGCCTGCTCGCGCTCGAATCGGGTGAGCCCGATTCCGTCGCGCTCGAGGCGTGCATGCGCGCCGCGCATTCGCTGAAGGGCGCCGCGCGCATCGTCGGCGTGCCGCTCGGCGTCGAGATCGCAGGGCGGATGGAAGAATGCTTCGTCGCCGCGCAGGCCGGCACCATCGCACTGACGGCCACGCATGTCGACGTGCTGCTCGCCGGCGTCGACCTGCTGGTGCGCGTCGCCGATCCGCAGGCGCCGCCCGTGTCGTCGGCGGAGATCGACGCGTTCGCACTGGCGCTCACGGGCGCCGACGGCACGCACGCGATGCCGGCGCCGGCCTTCGCGCCGCCGCCGGCGCCGGCGCCGCCGTCCAGCGTGCCGTTTCGCGATCACGACGGCGCCGCGAACGAGCCCGTCGGAGCCGGCGCCGCGGTGCCGCCGCTCGCCCTGTCGGCGGCCGTGCCCGATCCGGTCCCGGCGGGACGCGCGGCCGGCGCGGGCGCGATGCGCCGCGTGCGGGCCGATACGCTGAACCGGCTGCTGAGCCTGTCCGGCGAGTCGCTCGTCGAATCGCGCTGGCTCAAGCCGTTCGCGGAATCGATGCTGCGCGTGAAGCGCGCGCAGCGCGACGCGGCCCGCTCGCTCGATCTGTTGTACGAACGGTTCGCCGACGAGCTCGATGCGGGCGTGCTCGCGTCGGTCAACGAAGTGCGGCACATGCTCAACGACGTGCAGCGTTCGCTCGCCGAGCGCATGGAAGAATTCGACCGCTTCGAGCGCCGCAGCACGCACATCGCCGAGCAACTGTACGACGAGGCCCTCCAGTGCCGGATGCGCCCGTTCGGCGATGCGACGCGCGCGTATCCGCGCATCGTCCGCGATCTCGCGCGCTCGCTCGGCAAGCAGGTGCGCTTCTCGATCGTCGGCGAAGGCACGCAGGTCGACCGCGACATCCTCGACCTGCTCGACGCGCCGCTCGGCCACCTGCTGCGCAACGCGATCGATCACGGCGTCGACTCGCCCGACGCGCGCCGCGCGCGCGGCAAGCCGGCCGAGGCCAGCGTGACGCTCGAAGCGCGCCACAGCGCCGGCTCGCTGCTCGTCAGCGTGATCGACGACGGGCCGGGCGTCGACATGGATGCGCTGCGCGCGGCGGTCGTGCGCCAGCGCCTCACCGACGACGAGACGGCCGCCCGGCTGTCCGATCCGGAACTACTCGAATTCCTGCTGCTGCCGGGCTTCTCGATGCGCGATGCGGTGACCGACGTGTCGGGGCGCGGCGTCGGCCTCGATGCGGTGCAGGAGATGGTGCGCGGCGTGCGCGGCGCGGTGCGCATCTTCAACGAGCCCGGCGCGGGCATGCGCTTCGTGCTGCAGTTGCCGCTTACGCTGTCGGTGATCCGAAGCCTGCTGGTCGAGGTCGGCGGCGAGCCGTACGCGTTCCCGCTCGCGCACGTGCGCCGCACGCTCGAACTCTCGCACGACGACATCGACGTGCTCGAAGGACAGCCGCATTTTCCGTTCGACGGCCGGCGTGCGGGCCTGGTCGGCGCGCACCAGCTGCTCGATGCGGGCGAGCCCGCCGTCACGCGCACGAGCACGGCGGTCGTGGTCGTCGGCGGCGAGCCCGAGCTGTACGGCGTCGCCGTCGACCGCTTCCTCGGCGAACGGATGCTCGTCGTGCAGCCGCTCGACAGCCGCCTGCAGAAGATCCAGAACATCGCGGCCGGTGCGTTGCTCGAGAACGGCGACCCGGTGCTGATCGTCGATGTCGAGGACCTGATCCGCTCCGTCGACAAGCTCGTGCGCGGCGGCCAGCTCGCGAAACTCACGCGCGACCCGCAGCTCGCACGGGCCGACCGGCGTCGCCGTGTGCTCGTCGTCGACGATTCGCTGACGGTGCGCGAGCTCGAACGCAAGCTGCTGGAAAAGCGCGGCTACGACGTGACCGTCGCGGTCGACGGGATGGACGGCTGGAACGCGGTGCGCAGCGATGCGTTCGACCTGGTCGTCACCGACGTCGACATGCCGCGTATGGACGGGATCGAGCTCGTCACGCTGATCAGGAGCGATCCGGCGCTCAAGCGGGTGCCCGTGATGATCGTGTCGTACAAGGATCGCGACGAGGATCGCCGGCGCGGGCTCGATGCCGGCGCCGACTACTATCTCGGGAAGAGCAGTTTCCACGACGAGGCGCTGCTCGATGCGGTGCACGACCTGATCGGCGGGGCACGCGGATGAACATCGGCATCGTCAACGATTTGCCGCTTGCCGTCGAGGCGCTGCGCCACGTGCTCGCGCGGCGCACCGATCACCGCGTGCTGTGGGTGGCGACCGACGGCGACGAGGCGGTGGATTTCTGCGTCGCGCATCCGCCCGACCTCGTGCTGATGGACCTCGTGATGCCGAAGCTCGACGGCGTGGCCGCGACGCGGCAGATCATGGCGCGTGCGCCGTGCGCGATCCTGATCGTGACCGCGAGCGTCAGCGCGAACACGTCGTCGGTCTACGAGGCGATGGGCGCCGGCGCGCTCGACGCGGTCGATACGCCGACGCTCGCGCTCGGCCTGCCGTCGGACGCCGCGCCGCAGCCGCTGCTCGCGAAGATCGACCAGATCGGCCGGCTGCTCGAAAGCCGGACCGCGACGCTCGTGCCGCCCGTGCCGGCGCCCGCGCGCGGCCAGCCGACGCTGATCGCGATCGGCGCGTCGGCGGGCGGGCCGACCGCGCTCACCGCGCTGCTGCGCGCGCTGCCGGCCGATTTTCCGGCCGCGCTCGTGATCGTGCAGCATGTCGACCAGGCGTTCGCGCTCGGCATGGCGGAGTGGCTCGACGGCTATACGCGGCTGCCCGTGCGCGTCGCGCGGCCGGGCAGCGTGCCGCAGGCGGGCGAGGTGCTGCTCGCGGCGTCCAACGACCACCTGTGCCTGTCGCCGCGCGGCGTGCTCGGCTATACGCGGCATCCGGCCGAGACGCCGTACCGGCCGTCGATCGACGTGTTCTTCAACAGCGTCGCCGACGGCTGGCAGGGCGACGCGCTCGGCGTGCTGCTGACCGGGATGGGGCGCGACGGCGCGCTGGGGCTGAAGGCGATGCGCGCGAAGGGGTGCTACACGATCGCGCAGGACGAGGCGACGAGCGCCGTCTACGGGATGCCGAAGGCGGCCGCGGCGATCGGCGCGGCGTCCGCGATCCTGCCGCTCGACCGGATTGCGCCGCAGCTGATCTCGCGCGTGACGCGCGTGCCGCCCGACTGACGGTGCGCGGCGGCCCGGCCGGGCCGCATTGCGTGCGATGTGCGGCGTCGCGTACAATTGCCGCCAGCGGAGATGGCATGCCTCCCTGCGGTCGATCCCGGCGCCTCGCGTCCGGTTCGGCCCTCAACCGCCGGTTCGCCCGGCTGATGATGCCTGCGTGTTCCTGGGTCGTCAGGAGGTCGCAGGCCATCCATGCGGTATTCTGCCGCCCAGGTTTTGATGTCCTGTCGAATCTGGAAATCATGTTTTTCTCGACTTCTGCCGATTTTTTCGCGACCGTGCGCTACGTGTGCCGCTGGCTCGCGCTCTCCGTCTTGCTCGGCGCGCTGGCCGGCACGGCCTCCGCGTTGTTCCTGCTCGCGCTCGACTGGGCGACCGGCACGCGCGTCGCGCATCCGTGGCTGTTGTGGGGGCTGCCGGCCGCCGGCTTCGCGACCGGCTGGGTCTACCACCGGTTCGGCCAGTCGGTCGCGCGCGGCAACAACCTGCTGATCGACGAGATTCACGACCCGAAGGCGCTCGTGCCGAAGCGGATGGCGCCGCTCGTGCTCGTCGCGACCGTCGTCACGCATCTGTTCGGCGGATCGGCCGGCCGCGAGGGGACGGCCGTGCAGATGGGCGGCGCGCTCGCCGATCGCGTCACGCACCTGTTCCGGCTCGATCGCGAGCATCGGCGCGTGCTGCTGATGGGCGGCATCGCGGCCGGTTTCTCGTCGGTGTTCGGTACGCCGCTCGCGGGCGCCGTGTTCGGGCTCGAGGTGCTCGCGATCGGCCGCGTCCGGTACGACGCGCTGCTGACTTGCGTCGCGTCCGCGATCGTCGCGGATGTCGTGTGCCGCGCGTGGGGCGTGCATCACACCGTCTATGCGATTCCGTTCGTGCCGGCCGTGTCGGCGACGGGGCTGGCCGCGACGGTCGTCGCGGGTGTCGCGTTCGGCGTCGTCGGCCGGCTGTTCGCGTTCGCCACGCATGCGCTGACCGCGTGGTTCCGGCGCGTCGTCCGCCATGCGCCGCTGCAGCCGGTGGTCGGCGGCGTGCTGGTGGCCGTGGCGGCCACCGTGCTGAACGTGCCGCAGTATCTCGGTCTCGGGATTCCGACGATCGAGGCTGCGTTTCACGGGCCGCTGCCGGCTTACGATTTCGCGGGCAAGTTCGCGTTCACGGTCGTCACGCTCGCGTCGGGATTCAAGGGCGGCGAAGCGACGCCGCTGTTCTACATCGGCGCGACGCTCGGCAACGCGCTCGGGCAGGTGCTTGCGCTGCCGGTGCCGGTGCTCGCGGGGCTCGGCTTCGTCGCGGTGTTCGCGGGAGCGGCCAACACCCCGATCGCATCGACGATCATGGCGATCGAACTGTTCGGCGCGGATGTCGGCGTGTATGCGATCGTGGCCTGCGTGGTCGCCTATCTGTTTTCCGGGCACGCGGGGATCTATCGGTCGCAGCGCGTGGCGGTGGGGAAGGGCGCGCAGGTGGAGGCGGAGTGAAGCCGGCGCGCGGGGCGGCCGGGCAGCGCGTGTCGACGCAAACCGCTACCCGGCGGCCCCGCCGATCACCGGGAACGGGGCGGCCCGTTACTGCTTCGGCAGCCGCGCGACATTCCGGGCGAGCAGTTCCTCGATGGCGATGCCCTTCTCCGCGAGCAACGTCGTGACGACGCCGGTGAGCTCTCCGAGCGTTTCCTTGACCGACTCGCGGATCGTATCCACGACGACCTGGGTGCTGCGCTCGATCTCGATATTGACCTTGACGTCGACGCCTTTCGCATCGAAGGTGGTGGCGCGGCGCGTTTCGGGAATCAGCCAGACCTCGAACCAGCCTTCGTCGCGATTGACGTCCGACACGGTCAGACTGCAGCCGTTGATCGCGATATAGCCTTTCGCGAACACATAGCGTTTGAAATCGGCCGGCACGCCGATGCGGATCATCCGGTTGTGTTCGGAAGACGCGATGTGCAGGATGGTCCCCATGAAGTCGACGTGACCGGACAGCGGATGTCCGCCGATTTCCGCGCCGTCCTTCGCGGCCCGCTCCACGTTGATCCGGGCGCCGGTCGTCAGGTCGGCCAGCGTGGTGATTCTCAGGCTCGGCAACATCACGTCGAAGTCGATCAGTACCGGCGAGTGGATGGTCGTCACAGTGAGGCAGACGCCGTCGACCGAGACGCTCGCGCCGATCTCGATGTCGGCGGTGAACCGGTCGGGAAACTCGATGCTGAACGTTCTCAGTTCGCCGTGATCCTTGATGGCCTTGATGATGCCAACACCCTGAACAATGCCTGTAAACATGATCGATCCCTTGTCGCAATTGGCTGGCCGACATGATAAGTGATCCCGGCGGCGAGAACGCCGCGGCGCGCGGTTCGGCACCGGCGGGCATGCGGTGGACGCAAAAAAGGCCGTGCGCGCGGCACGGCCTCGATCCGGATCTGCGCCGACCCGATCCGGCGGCGATGACCGCGCCGCCGGGCCGGGCCGGGCCGCGTTGCGCCGCGACGCGCTTGCGTCACACCTTCGCCGGCTCCCCTAGCGGCCCGGCATCGCGATCCGCGAGGCGCCGCGGCGAATCGGCGAGCCCTTTTGCCAGCTCCAGCGCCTGCCGCTCGAACAGCCGGCGATACGTCCCGCCGTCGATGCGGATCAGCGCGTCGTGGCTGCCTTCCTCGATCACCTTGCCGCGATCGAGCACCAGCAGGCGGTCGAGCGAGCGCACCGTCGACAGCCGGTGCGCGACGACGAGCGTCGTGCGGCCGACCATCAGCCGCTCCATCGCCTGCTGGATCAGCAGCTCGCTTTCGCTGTCGAGGCTCGACGTCGCTTCGTCGAGGATCAGGATCGGCGCATCCGCGAGGAACGCACGCGCGATCGCGACGCGCTGGCGTTCGCCGCCCGACAGCTTGATCCCGCGCTCGCCGACGAGCGTGTCATAGCCGTCCGGCAGCGCGGCGATGAAGTCGTGCGCGCTGGCCAGACGCGCGGCGCGCTCGATCTCCGCGCGGCTCGCGTCGGGGCGTGCATACGCGATGTTCTCCGCCAGCGTGCGGTGGAACAGCACGGGCTCCTGCTGCACGATCGCGATCTGGCTGCGCAGCGAATCCTGCCGCACCTGCGCGATGTCCTGGCCGTCGATCGTGATGCGGCCGCCCGACACGTCGTACAGGCGCTGGATCAGCTTGATGAACGTCGTCTTGCCCGACCCGGAATGACCGACCAGGCCCACGCGCTCGCCGGGCGCGATGCGCATCGAGAAGTCGTCGTACAGCGCTACCGGATGATTGCCGTAGCGGAACGTCACGTGCTCGAAGCGGATCTCGCCTTGCCCGATCCGGATGGCCTGCGCGCCGGGACGATCGTCGATGCCGAGCGGCTGGCGCTCGAGCGCGACGAGTTCTTCCATGTCGTTGACCGAGCGCTGCAGGTTGCGGATATGCATGCCGACGTCGCGCAGGTAGCCCTGCAGCATGAAGAACATCGTCAGCGAGAACGCGATGTCGCCGACGCTCGCTTCGTCGTTCGCCCACAGCCGCAGCGCGACGCCGATCATCGCCGCCTGCATCGCGACGAGCATCGCGCCTTGCAGCCCGCCGTTGAGCGTGCCGCGCACCCACGTGCGGCGCGTGCGCTGACGCCACTTGCCGATCACGCGCGCGAGCCGCGCTTCCTCGCGCGTTTCCGCACCGAACGCCTTCACGACCGCGTTGCAGCTCACCGCGTCCGCGAGTGCGCCTCCCATGCGCGTGTCCCACATGTTGCCGAGTCGCGCGGCCGGCGCGACGATGCCGAGCGACACGGCGACCGTCACCGAGATGTACAGCAGCGAGCCCGCGCCGACGACGAACCCCATCACCGGCCAGTGCGTGCCGAGCAGCACGGTCGCGCCGACGAGCATCGTGACCGACGGCAGCAGCGCGATCAGCACCGTGTCGTTCAGCAGGTCGAGCGCCCAGATCCCGCGCGTGATCTTGCGCACGGTCGACCCCGCGAAGCTGTTCGCGTGCCAGTCGGTCGAGAAGCGCTGCACGCGATGGAACGATGCGGCGGCGATTTCGCTCATCATCTTCAGCGTGAGCGTGATGATGCTCAGGTAGACGCCTTGCCGCAGCAGCGTCGCGGCGATGCCGAGCGCGGCCAGCGTGCCGAATGCGGCGATGGCCGAATGCCACGCGGCGGCGCGGTCGGTCAGGCCGGTCGACAGCGCATCGACGAGGCGCCCGGCGAACAGCGGCGTGAGCACGTCGGCGAGCGCACCCAGCAGCGCCAGTGCCATGATCGTCGCGATGCGCACCGGCTGCTTGCGCCAGTAGCGGAAAGTGAAGCCGAAGACGGCCTGGAATGCCTGGCCGCCCAGATGGGTGGTTTTTCTGGTCATGTATCGTTGCCCGACGCATCGCGCGACGGGACTTTCCGGTTCGGAGAACGTCGAAAACGCAACAGCCGGGCCACGCGGACGACGCGGGCGGGACGAAACGGGCTGTCGGGAAAGTGCGCGGGCCGGCGGGTCAGCGGAGAACCCGGGAGCCGGCGCGGACGACGGGCTGGATCAGCCGCGTCGTGGGACCACGTTCGGGAAGGCTGCTGGCATTCGGAACATCTGCACCTCCCTGAAGTGAACGTTGAAAGGGCGTCGAAAAGACGTGTAGGGATTTTATCAGCAGTGCCGGACTCGCCGCAACGTCTGACGAATGCGGCGTTGCAGCGTCGATACGGTCGGCAGGCCGCGTTTCGGCCCTTTTCCCCGTGCACGTTCCGCGGTGCGGCGCCGCACCGGAAAAGGACCGGCGGGCCGCATCGATTACACTTTGCGGTTGCGCGCCGGCCGCCGCGGCCCCGCGGATTCACCCCGAACCATTCCTGAGGAAACGATGAGCGA
Source organism: Burkholderia sp. SIMBA_062 (assembly GCF_046534765.1). Classification (NCBI taxonomy): domain Bacteria; kingdom Pseudomonadati; phylum Pseudomonadota; class Betaproteobacteria; order Burkholderiales; family Burkholderiaceae; genus Burkholderia; species Burkholderia sp. SIMBA_062. The sequence goes on along the minus strand of NZ_JAWRYD010000008.1, from coordinate 226,804 downwards.
CGTTCAGCAAGGCATCCTGGCTCCGATCGACACGGCGGCCCGATACCTCACTTTCACGATTTCGAACAACGCCAATGTGGCAACGGCGTTGAAGGCATTGCGCGAGCTCGTCGACGGGCGCGGCACGGTCGCCGGCTTCGGGCATGCGCTGGCCGCGCACCTCGGACGCCCGGTTCCGGGCCTGACCGAATACCCGGCATTCGCGGTGAACGACCGCACGCTGCCGATCACGCCGGCCGACGTATGGGTCTGGCTGCGCGGTGACGATCGTGGCGATCTCGTGCTGCGTGCGCGGGCGATCGAGCGGGCGCTCGCGCCGGCATTCGCGCTGCAGGACGCGGTCGACGGGTTCCGCTATTCGAACGATCGCGATCTGTCGGGTTACGAGGACGGCACCGAGAACCCGACCGGCGACGACGCGCTCGCCGCGGCGATCGTCACGGGGCAGGGCGCCGGGCTCGACGGCTCGAGCTTCGTCGCGGTTCAGCAATGGTTGCACGACTTCGACCAGATGGAACGCATTGCGTCCGGCGACATGGATCACATCGTCGGACGCCGCCGCTCGGACAACGAGGAACTCGACGACGCACCCGCGTTCGCGCACGTGAAGCGCACCGCGCAGGAGAGCTTCGAGCCGGAGGCGTTCATGCTGCGCCGTTCGTCGCCGTGGTCCGATGCGCGTCGCGCGGGGCTCTACTTCGTCGCGTTCGGTGGCTCGTTCCGCGCGTTCGACGTGCAGATGCGCCGGATGAGCGGCGCGGACGACGGCATCGTCGACGGCCTGTTCCGCTTCACGCGGCCGCTGACGGGCGCGTATTTCTGGTGTCCGCCGGTGAAGGACGGCAAGCTGGACCTGTCCGCGCTCGGACTGTAAGCGTCGGACGATATCCGCAAACGGGCGGGCCGCGCATCGTGCGCGGCCCGCCCGTTTTGTTTGTGATGCGTCGATCGCGTGCGGCGCCGCGGTGCGAATGCCGTTCGACTCCGTGCTCCCGGCACGCCCGGCATGGCGCGCGTCAGTTCAGCGTCGTTTCGATGCGCGTGCCGCGCTTGATGAACAGCGTTACCGGCGTCTTCTCGCAGATTTCCGCGAGACGCTGGCGCTGCGCGTCGTCGAGCGGACCATCGAGCGTGACGGTGCGGCGCACGTATTGCTGGCCTTCGCGATCGGCATGGAGCTCGGTATGCACGTCGATGCGCACGGCCGGCCACGTCTTGCGCTGCATGTACATGCGCAGCGTGGCGGCCGTGCATTGCGCGAGGCCGGCGAGCACGAACTCGAACGGCGCCGGCCCGAGGCCCTGGCCGCCTTCGCGCGGCGCTTCGTCGCCGGTCAGCGCATGCGTGCCGGCCTGCAGCTGGACGACGTAGTCGGGCGCGTCGGCGGCGAGGGCGGCGGCAGCGTGGATGAGCGGCATGGCAAATCTCCGTTAAGCGGGAAAGAGAGGCCGCGACGATGCGCGGCGTACGAGCCGTCAGCATACCGTCCCGGCAAAAAGCACGGGCGCTGCGCGCTTCGACGAGGCTCGACCGGATCAGCAGCCGACGCCGGCAGTCCTGCGCACGAGCGTGGCGACGCGTTCGCGTACCCACTGATGCGCGCGGTCGGTCTCGCGCGATTCGTGCCAGTACGCGAGCAGCGGAAACGGTTTGAGCCGCAGCGGCAGCGGCTGCACGGCGACCGGCAGCAACGCCGCCATGAGCCGCGCATACGAGCGCGGCAGCGTCAGCAGCAGGTCGCCCGCCGCCGCGATCTGGCACGCGGCGAAATAATGCTGGCACACGAGCTGGATGTGCCGGAAGCGCCCGTCGTTGCCGAGCAGCACGTCGAGCGATTGCGGTTCGCCGAGCGGCGACACCGCGATATGCCGCGCGGCGAAATAATCGGCGCGCCGCAGCGGGCCGTTCGTCAGCGGATGATCGTGCCGCATCGCGACGGCGAGCGAATCGTCGAGCAGGTGTTCGGTCGCGATGCGCGGGCCGGTTTGCACGCGTCGATCGACGGCGAGATCGAGATTGCCCGACGCGAGTTCGCGTTCGATGTCGTGCACCGCGACGCGGCGGCTCACGAATCGCAGGCCGGGCGCTTCGTCGGCGAACGCGGCGACGATCTGCGGCAGCGCGATCGATTCGAGCACGTCGCGAATGCCGACCGCGATGCTCAGGTCGAGCGTCGCCGGGTCGAACGCCGACGGGTCGCGCGCGGTGCGCTGCAGTCCGGCGAGGTGAAGCTGCACGTCCGCGATGATCGCGCGCGTGCGCTCGGTCGGTACGACGCGGTTGCCCTGGCGGACGAACAGCGGGTCGTCGAAATGCGCGCGCAGCCGGTTGAGCGCATGCGTGACGGCCGGCTGCGTCAGGTGCAGCGCGCGGGCGGCCGCGCCGATGCCGCCGTTCACGTAGACGGCATCGAGCACGCGGAACAGGTTCAGGTCGAGACGATGATCGGCGGGCACGGACGCGGAACCGAAGTGGGAATGGGTCCGATTCTAGAACGGCCCGACCGTGCTCGCCGAGCGCGCGGGCACGTGGGCGGTCGAACGTCGCGCCGTCGGTCAGTACCGATATCTGCGTTTTGGTGTGCGACAACGTTTGCATGGATCGAATTACGCATTCCGACGCACTTTCGTGGATGCCGGGCAAATAAGAAAATGCGAAGCCGGGATGCACGGCGTGTTTCTAATCCTGCAAAGAGAATTCGATTTTTCGTCTTCGTACCTGAAACCGCGTGCGTTACGCCACATGTTACGGGGCGCGTAACGTAACGACGGGCTTGCAACGCGTCACGCGCGTCGCTCACCGCGCAATCCGATTCCTGAAGGACGTCGCGTAATCCACGGATTTCGCGAGGATTTCCATCGGATATGGAACGGACGTGCATCCGCATTTTGAGATTGGCATGCTTTCTGCTTATTTCCGTGCGTGCCGCAGTATTTAACATCAATAACATCAAGACCAATCATGAAATCAATTCCTACTTTAGGTGTCGGCGCCGGGGAAATGCCGTCGATGCCATCCATTCGCCCTGCAAGCAGCAGGCGGGTAGTCCCGCAGATGCAGCAGCACCGGGGCCCGCATCCCTGATTTAACCGTCGATCGCATCACGGCATACGCCGCTTTACCGCGCAGGCGACGCGGCGTACGCGCACGCGGCAATGCGTGCGTCATGCTGTGATTGCCAGTCCGGATCAATAAGGTGAAGTCGTCGTTTTCCGTCTCATGGAAAACGATGAAGAGGAGTCCTGATATGACGATCTGCTATCGGGCGGCATCCGGATTGCCGCGGCGCGCAGTGGCGGCACCGCGCGTCGAATGGACTCGGTGCGGGTATGCCGGCGTCGTCGATCACGTCGCGAATGCGGGGGCAAGATGAGCGAAACGCCACATGTCGAGTACAGGACGGTTGCGGCGAGTGCCCCAGGGGCCGCCGCGCGTTCGGTCGATCTGATGCTGATCGTGTTCGGTGCGGTGCTGGCTGCGCACTTGCGGTTCGCCGCGGTCGTGAATGTCCGGCTCGACGCATCGGTCGTTGCGTTCTCGTGTGCGTTTTCGTTGATGCTGTTTCCGATGTTCGGCGTGTACCAGTCGTGGCGCGGGCGTTCGCCGTACAGGCTTGCCGGGAGACTGGCGCTGGCCTGGCTGATCGCGCAGGGTGGCGCGCTGGTGGTGACGTTCACGCTTCACCAGTCGGAGGCGGTGTCGCGGCTGTGGTTTGCATACTGGACGGGCATGACGGGTACCGCACTCGTCGTGGTGAGACTCGCCGTACACGCGATGCTGCGCCGGTTGCGGCATGCGGGGATGAACCTTCGATCGGTCGCTGTCGTCGGGCGGGGCGAATATTGCCGTCGCGTATTGGGCACGATCGCGCGCTCGCCTGAGAGCGGATTTCGTGCGGCAGCGGTATTCGACGTCGATCGCGCCGCGTCCGGGCCGGTGTCGGGCATCGCGACTTTCGAGAGCGATGCCGCATTCATTGCCTATGTGCGCCAGCAAGGCATGCGCGAATTGTGGCTTGCGCTGCCGTTGTCGGAGGAGCGCACGATCCTGCGCTTCGTATCCGAATTCCGCGACGAACTCGTGAACATCCGCTTCATGCCGGACGTCAGTGCGCTGTCGTTGTTCGACAGTGCACTCACGGACGTGCTTGGCGTGCCGGCGATCAATCTCGCCGCGTCGCCTCTGCCGCCGCACGCGCTGCTGAGCAAGGAGATTTTCGATCGATGCTTCGCGGCATTCGCGCTCGTGGCGCTGATGCCGGCGATGCTGGTCATCGCGTTGACCGTCAAGGCGACGTCGCGCGGGCCGGTGTTTTTCAGGCAGCGCCGCAAGGGCGCGGACGGCCGCGTGTTCCGCATCTACAAATTTCGCACGATGCGGCTGCACGCGGAGCAGCCGGGCATCGTCAGGCAGGCGACCCGTCACGATGCGCGCATCACACCGCTGGGGCGGTTCCTGCGGCGCACGAGTCTCGACGAACTGCCGCAGTTCATCAACGTGCTGCAGGGCGACATGTCGATCGTCGGGCCGCGCCCGCACGCGCTGGAGCATGACGAGCTGTATCGCAAGGTCGTCGATCGCTACATCCAGCGCTACCGGATCAAGCCGGGCATGACAGGCTGGGCGCAGGTCAACGGCTATCGCGGTGAAACCGATCGCCTCGAAAAGATGCAGGGGCGGGTCGAGCACGATCTCTACTACCTGCAGAACTGGTCGTTCGGGCTGGACATGCGGATTGTGGGGGCCACGATTCTGAAAGGGTTCGCGGGGAGCAATGCGTATTGATGGCGCGGCGGCGCGAGGGTTCGTGCCGGGTCGGAGTGCCGCTGGAGCGACGAGGGGCGGCGGGTGTGTACAAGAACGTCGATGAAATCGGAATCATGAACAATCGAGTGAAACAAGCTGTCCATTCCGGCTCGCCTGGCCTGCGCGGTCGCTGGACAACCACGCTCATCGCCGGCGCATGTCTGGTTTTGTCCGGATGTGCAGTCGCGCCGGGGATGCGCATGACCGGACCCGCGACGCTCGCGGTATCCGGCGGAGACGGGAAGGTTCCTGCGGAGTCGATGCGGATTCCGATCGAAGAGATCAACGCGACCCTGATTCGCCAACTCGGCGCGGCCGCGAGCAGCGACGACGGCGCGCGTTTCAAAGCGCTTGCCGGAAAGGCGCAACCCTATACGCTGGGGGCCGGCGACGTTCTTCAGATCACCGTCTGGGATCATCCGGAACTGACGCAGGCGCAGGGCGCGCCGCAACAGACCAACGGACGACCGTTCGATCCGCCTCAAGGTTTCGTCGTCGATTACGTTGGCAACGTGCAGGTGCCGTATGCGGGGAACGTGCGGGTGGCCGGACTGACGATCGACGACGCACGCAACGCGATCACCCATGCGATGGCACGCTACTTTGTCACGCCGAAGATCATGGTCCGGGTCGCATCGTTCAGGGCGAAGCAAGTCTACGTCGACGGCGAGGTTCGTACGCCGGGCAATGTACCGATCAACGATATTCCGATGACATTGTTCGAGGCGGTCAATCGGGCGGGCGGATTCGCACCGACGGCGGATCAGAGCCATCTGGTCCTCGTGCGCGATGGCGTGTCGTACCCGCTCGACCTCCCGGGCATGCTTGTACGCGACGTGAATCCCGCGTCGATTCTGCTGCGCGACGGCGATTCGCTTCGGGTCGTGCCGCGCGAGGACAACGGCGTCTACGTGATGGGCGAGGTCACCAGGCCGGTGACGGCACTGCCGCTGCGAACCGGCAAGCTGACCCTGAGCGATGCACTGTCCCAGGCCGGCAGCCTCAACAGCGCGAGCGCCGACGCCGCGCAGCTCTACGTGATCCGCGGCGCGCAGGGCGAAGCGCCGCAGGTCTATCACCTGGATGCGCGATCGCCGGTATCGATGGTGCTCGCGAACCAGTTCGAGTTGCGACCGAAAGATGTCGTCTATGTCGACGGGAACGGGCTCGTCCGGTTCAGCCGGGTTCTGAGCTTGTTGTTGCCCGCGATCAATGCGGGCATGACCGCGGCAATCGTCTCGAAATGATCAAGCATCTGCTCGTCGTCTGCCACGGCAACGTGTGTCGCAGCCCGATGGCGCAGGGCTTGTTCCAGCGCTTGCTTCCCGACGTGTCGGTCTCGTCGGCCGGCCTGTCGGCCCGCGACGGTATGGCGATCGACGCCGTTGCCGCGGCGCTGCTGAAGGCACGGGAAATCGACATGTCCGGACATCGCGCGAGGCGTCTCGACGAGCGCATGTGCAGCGCGGCGGACCTGATTCTCGTGATGGAGCTCGAGCAACGCAAGGCGATCGAGCGTTTCCACCCGGCGGCGCGAGGGCGCATCTATCGCATCGCCGAAGCCTTTCCATCCGATGTGGCGGATCCGTATCGCCGTTCGCAGCGCAGTTACGACTATGCGCTGACGCTGATCGAGCACGGCGTCAACGACTGGGTCGAGCGCATCGGCAACCTGATCGAGCGTGCCCGTTGAGCCACCCGGCTCGCGAGCGCAAGGATATCGGCAGTCACCATGAACTCCATGAAAGCAACACCCCATTTCTCGCGAGACTCGGACGAAGTCGACATTCGAGGCATCGCCGACATGATGATCAAGAACGCCAGGATCATCGGCATCGTGACGTGCGCGTTCGTCCTGTTCGGCGGGCTCTACACGCTCGTCGCGAAACCGGTGTACAGCGTCGACATCGTCGTGCAGGTCGAGAGCAACGGCGCCGACATGATGGGCGGCGCGGCGGGTAGTCTCGTCGGCGGTCTCAGCTCGCTGTTCGACGTCAAGTCGACGGATGACGGCGAAATGGAAATCCTGCGATCCAGACTCGTCGCCGAACCGGTCGTTGTCGATCAGCACCTGGCCATTGAAGCGAGGCCGAACCACTTCCCGATCGTCGGTGCGGTGATCGCACGCTTCAACAAGAAGCTCTCGAGCCCGGGACTGCTGGGGATAGGCGGGTACGTATGGGGCGGCGAACGCATTTCGGTTCCGACGTTCGAGGTGCCGCGGGATTTTCTCGAGGACCGGTTCTTCGTGACGTTCCTGGGTGACGGCCAATATCGTCTTTCGGGTGGCGATCTGGACGCCGATGCAGTCGGCCGTGTCGGCGTGCCGTTGCACGTCGGAACGCCGGCCGGCGATGTGACGCTGACGGTGGCGGCGATCGAAGGGCGCCCGGGCGCCCAATTCGTCCTGAAGGCATTCTCGAAACAGAAAATGCTGACGAAGCTCCAGAAGGCCCTGACGATCACCGAAAAGGGCAAGGATCAGTCCGGCGTCATCGGCGTCACGTATGAGAGCGACGACCCGGTCCTGGGGGCCGGCGTACTGAACGAAATCGCGGACAACTACGTCCGCCAGAATGCCGATCGGAAAGCGGCGACCGCCGAGAAATCGCTGCGATTTCTGAATGAGCAGATTCCCGACGTCGAGAAGCAGTTGCGCGCGGTCGAGGATCGCCTGAACGCCTACCAGACCAAGCATGAAGTGATCGACCTGACCGAGCAGGCGAAGTCCATGCTGAATCAGTCGGTCAGCGCGCAGACGTCGTTGTTCGAACTGGAGCAGAAGCGCAAGGCGCTGGCGTCGATGTACACCCCCGAGCACCCGCAACTCGCGTCGCTCGACCAGCAGATTGCCGCGGCCAAGGCCAACACCGGCACGTTCAACGACGCGATCCAGCGCCTGCCCGACGCGCAACAGAACATCGTCCGGCTGCGACGCGACGTGACCGTTCAGACGGAAATCTACGTCGGGCTCCTCAACAGCATCCAGCAGTTGCGGCTCGCGACAGCCAGCAAGATCGGCAACGTGCGCGTCATCGACCACGCGATCGTGCCGGATCAGCCGGTCTGGCCGAAGCCGGTGCTTGTCGTCGTGCTGGCTGCCGTGGTCGGCCTGGTGGTTGGGGCGTGCGTCGCGATCGCGCGAGCGGTGCTCTTCGGCGGGGTGACCGATCCGTCGGAGATCGAGCGCGACGGTGGTCTGAACGTCATCGCGACGATTCCGCTGAGCCCGGTTCAGCGTCAACTGACGCGGGCCGGTGCGGGCGCGAGCCAGGACGCGACGATCCTGGCATTGGCGCGGCCGCACGAGCCGGCGGTGGAGGCGCTGCGAAGCCTGTGCACGGCGCTGCAGTTTCTACTGCTCGAGCGGCCGAAGAACAACGTGGTGCTAATCACGGGGCCGGCTGCCGGCATCGGCAAATCGTTCATCTCGGCAAACGTCGCGGCGCTTCTCGGGCAGTCGAACAAGCGCGTGCTGCTGATCGACGGCGATCTGCGGCGTGGGCGTCTCGCAAAGGATTTCGGGATTCAGTCGACGCCCGGCTTGTCCAGCGTGCTGCGCGGCGAAGCCACGGTCGATCAGGCGATCGTGCGCGGTGTGACTCCGCAGGTCGATTTCCTGCCCACCGGCCCGCGCGTGGGGCAACCGGTCGAACTCTTCGCGTCCAACGACCTCGCCAGGGTGCTCGCGGACGTTTCGCATCGCTATGACATCGTCCTGCTCGATGCGCCGCCGCTGCTGCCGGTCACCGATGCGACGGTGTTTGCGCTGCACGCGGGCACGATCCTGCTTGCCGCACGTTCCGGCATGACGAGTCAGGGCGAGATTCTCGAGTCGGTGAAGCGGATCGAGCGCGTCGGCGCCACGGTAACGGGCGTCGTGTTCAACGGCTTCAGGCCGGGGCTGCGATCCGCGCAGTACGGGAACTACGGCGCGTATGCGTACGAAGGCGCCGAGGTCGAAGCGCGTGTCGAGCGGATGTGAGCCGTTCAGGGAGAAGCCGATGACCGTCCGCCATGAAAACATTCTCGTCACGTTCGGCACGCGCCCGGAAGCCATCAAGATGGCGCCCGTCGTGCGCCGCCTGAAGTCCCGCGTCGGCGTGCGATGCGCGGTATGCGTGACCGCGCAGCATCGGCAGATGCTCGATCAGGTGCTCGGGCTGTTCGGCATCGTGCCCGATTTCGATCTCGACCTGATGCGCAACGGGCAGACGCTCGGCAATCTGACCGGGCAGATCCTGACGTCGCTCGATCCGGTGCTCGAGTCGTTCCGGCCGGATCTCGTGCTGGTGCATGGAGACACCACGACGACGCTGGGTGCTTCGCTTGCGGCCTACTACCGCCGCATTCCGGTCGGACACGTGGAAGCCGGCCTGCGGACGGGGAACTTGTACGCACCCTGGCCGGAGGAGGCCAACCGCAAAATGACCGGCGCGCTCGCGTTACATCATTTCGCGCCGACCGAAACGTCGAAGGCGAACTTGCTGTCCGAGGGCGTGTGTGCCGACCGGATTCACGTGACGGGCAACACGGTCATCGACGCGCTGCTGACGGTGACCGAACGATTGACATGCGAGCCGGAACTGGCCTCGCGAATGCGTGCCGCATTTCCGTTCCTGAGCGACGAGCGCCGAATGATTCTCGTCACGGGGCACCGGCGCGAGAATTTCGGCTCGGGCTTCGAACAGATCTGCGATGCACTGGCGACGATCGCGACGCGCTTTCCCGAGTGCCGGATCGTCTATCCGATGCATCTCAATCCGAACGTCCGCGAGCCGGTGACGCGCATGCTCGGCGACAGTGAAAACATCATCCTGATCGAGCCTCAGGAGTATCTGCAGTTCGTCTATCTGATGAGTCGCGCGTGGCTGATCCTGACCGATTCGGGAGGCATACAGGAGGAAGCGCCGTCGCTCGGCAAGCCGGTCCTCGTGATGCGCGACACGACGGAGCGTCCGGAAGCCGTCGCGGCCGGCACGGTCCGTCTGGTCGGCACCGACGCGCACCGGCTGGTGAGCGAGGTCACGCAGCTGTGGGAGTGCCCGGACGTGTACCGCTCGATGAGCCGGGCGCACAACCCGTACGGCGACGGCCACGCAAGCGAGCGCATCGTCGACCTGCTGACGTGCGCCCCGTCCGATTCCCGCACGATGGCAGCGTTGGCCGGCCGGCTTGTGTGAAGCCCAATCACGATACAGCGAGATCCAATCATGTCTTTCGATGTCATTTCCGTAATCGGCCTCGGCTACATCGGTTTGCCGACTGCCGCTGCATTTGCGGCGCGACGTAAATCGGTGGTCGGCGTCGACGTCAACCGCGCGACGGTCGACACGATCAATCGCGGCGAGGTGCATATCGTCGAGCCGGAGCTCGACATGCTCGTGCGCGCGGCGGTGACGCAAGGACACCTGCGGGCGACCGACACGATCGAGCCGGCCGATGCCTTCCTGATCGCGGTGCCGACGCCGTTCGCCGCAGGACACAAGCCGGATCTGACTTATGTCGAAGCGGCAAGCCGCGCGATCGGACCGGTTCTGAAGAAGGGCGATCTCATCGTGCTGGAATCGACGTCCCCGGTCGGCACGACGGAGAAGATCGCCGCCTGGCTGGCCGCGATGCGGCCCGATCTCACGTTCCCACAGCAGGCCGGCGAGCAGTCGGATATCCGGATAGCCCACTGCCCGGAGCGCGTCCTGCCGGGGCACGTGATTCGCGAGCTGGTGGAAAACGATCGTGTGATCGGCGGCATGACCCGCCGGTGCAGCGAGCTGGCTGCCGAACTGTATCGGGTCTTCGTGCGCGGCGAGTGCGTATTGACCGACGCGCGGACAGCCGAGATGTGCAAGCTGACCGAGAACTCGTTTCGCGACGTCAATATCGCGTTCGCCAATGAACTGTCGGTCATCTGCGAGTCGCTCGATATCAACGTGTGGGAACTGATCCGGCTATCGAACCGGCATCCGCGCGTCGACATCCTGCAACCGGGGCCCGGCGTGGGCGGACACTGCATCGCCGTGGATCCGTGGTTCATCGTCGACTCCGCGCCCGAGCACGCGCGCCTGATCCGCACCGCGCGTACCGTCAACGACGACAAGCCGAACTACGTACTGGACCGCATCGAGCATGTCGCGAAACGCTTTCGCGAGCCGGTGATCGCATGCTTTGGCCTCGCGTTCAAGGCCGACATCGACGACCTGCGCGAAAGCCCCGCGGTGGGCATCGTCCGGGAACTGGCGAATCGCGAGATCGGGCAGGTCATCGCCGTCGAACCGAACATCCGTCAGCTCCCCGCGTCGCTGGAAGGACGCGTGATGCTCGGCGAAATCGCCGACGCGCTTGCGCGTGCGGATATCGTGGTCATTCTCGTCGATCACCGACAATTCAAGCGGATCGATCCGATGAAGCTGCACACGAAGATCGTGATCGATACGCGCGGGTTGCTGGCGCGCGAACGGCAGGTGGCCTGATCCGATGACGGCACGCATGTCGAACGCAACCCGTGCGATGACTTCGTCCGGCTCGCGGCCGGGCGCGGTGGGGCTCGGCCGCAATCTTGCCGCGATGCTGCTGTGGCAGATCGGCATGTATGTCGTTCCGCTCGCCACGTTTCCATATCTGACGCGGGTGCTCGGCCCGGCACAGTTCGGCGTGGTCGGCTATGTGACGGCGCTGACGGTGTATGGAACGATACTGACCGAGTGGGGGTTCAACCTGAGCGGCCCGCGAGCGGTCGCGCAATACCGTGGCGATGCGCGGCGGTTGAGCGAGCTGGTCTGGTCGATCGTCGGCGCGAAGGCGTGCCTGTGCGTGGCTTCGTGTGCGATTCTGGCCGTCGTGCTGCGGGTCGACCGCACGCTCGCCGCCATGTCCACGGCGATCTGGATCGGCTGGCTGGGTGTGATCGCGAACGTCTGGACGCTCAACTGGCTGTTGCAGGGCCTCGAGCGGTTCTCGTCATTCACCGTCGTCGCGCTGGCAAGCCGGTTCGTCGCGCTACCGCTGACATTCTGGCTGGTCCGCTCGCCGGCTGACGTCGACATGGCGATCGCGATTCAGTCGCTGACGTCGGTGCTCGCGGCAGGCGGGTCGATGCTGATGGCCCGTCGCCTGGGATTGCTGGGCTACCGGCGTCTTTCCTGGCGCGCGATTCGCGCGCAGTTGATGGCGGGTGCCGACATGTTCGTCTCGACCGCGTCGGTCAGCCTGTTCAGTGCCGCCAATACGGTGATCGTCGGCGCGATCGCCGGGCCGTATCAGGTGGGAGTGTACGCCGCCGCGGACAAGCTCAAGACCGCGGGCAACATGGTGCCGGCCCAGATCAACACCGTTCTCTACTCGCGCATTTCCGCGCTATTCGCGGATCGGCAGCCCGAAGGCGCGCGCGCGGCGGCGCGCCTCACGGTATCCGGCGGCATCGCGATCGTGTTCGTGACGGGTATCGGCATCGCGATCTGCCTGTCGATGTCGGACATGCTGACCCGGCTCGTGCTGGGAGAGAAGTTCGCCGGCGCGTCGTCGGTCGTGAATGTGCTCTGCCTGTCGACATTGTTCGGCAATCTTGCCTATTTCCTCGGCCTCCAGGTGCTGGTGCCGTTCGGCGGCACGCGGCGACGCGCCCGTGTGATGCTCGCGGCGGGATTGCTGAACGTATTGCTTGCACTGCTGCTGGTTCCGCGATCCGGCGCCGTCGGCGCAGCTGTCGCGTACCTGATTGCCGAGATCGCATTGCTCGTGACCTTCGCGATCTGGACCGTCCGCTCGGCGACGCTGCGCGAACACTTCGCGCGACGGGCGAAGGCATGAGGGACGCTCCATGACATTTGCCATTCACGTGATTTCGCTGGCCGATTCGCCGAGACGCGCGACGATTCGGCGAGCCGTCGGCCGTCACGACGTCGATTTCGACTTCGAGGACGCATTCGACGCACGGGCGCTCGACGCGCACGCGTGTTCCGCCATGACGGATGCGGCCCGGGTCATCGCGCGCTACGGACGACCGCTGAGCCGCGGTGAAGTCGGCTGCTTCATGAGTCATGTCCGCGTGTGGGAAAAAATCGTGCGGTCGGGGCGTGCGGCGATCGTCCTCGAGGATGACGCGATGCTTGACGACGCGCTGTTCGAGCGTTTCCGGTCGACACCGAGCGAGTGGCTTTCGTACCATGCGGATCTCGTGCTGCTGGGCCGCTCGAAGCTGTCCCGCGAGCGCGCGGCGCAGGCCTATCTGTACGAGCCGCTGAAGCGGGCCCGGAGGATCGGCGGGCTTCAGATCGGCGTGCCGTTCAAGCAATGGACGAGCGGAGCGGTCGGTTACTGGATCAGTGCGGACGGCGCGCGCAAGGCGCTCGAACACGCGCGCGGCCCGGTCGGGGCCTTGCTGGACGACTGGCCGTGGCATCGGGATCACGGCGGGTTGCGTATCGCCGAGTTGCGCCCGTATGCCGTATGGGAGGCATTCGAGACGATGCCGAGCGCCATCGAAGCGGGACGCGCCGCGCTGTCGCCGCGGCGTCACGGCGCGCTCGAACTGTTGTTCAAACCGCTGCGCGTCGTGCGCGCCGCGTTTCGCTGGCTGATCGTGGCGACGCTGGCCATCACCGCGTCGCGCGACAAACTCTTCGCTCGCCATGGATGACAGCCTTCGCTTCTCGTACGGCGCCCGTTCGCCGCGACGCGTGACCGATCCGGCCACGCGAATCGCCGCGACGCTGGTATGGGCCATCCTCGGGATCGGCCTCGTCCTGTCGCCGCTCGGCGATTTCCTGTCCGTCTACATGACGAACAGCGCGGCATCGCACGGGGACGACGCGCGCATCTCGTTGCTCGTCCGCGGTGTGATGATCACCAGCCTTCTGGCGGTCACGCTGTCGGGGCTGCGCGCGAGGATGTCGGGCGTTCGCGTGACGATTGCGGCGATGCTGGCGGCCTGCGTGACGCTCGGCGCCTATGTGTTCGGGACGCTGACCGATCGCGAGGTGATCGAGCAGAGCGTATTCGTGCTGAAGGTGTTTTCGTTCTTCGTCTATCCGGCGGCCATGGCCCTGCTCAGCGACCGGCGCCTGGCACAGATCGAATCCGCGGTATTCGTCGTACTGCTGATCTACGGCGCATCGATCGTGATGGGCGCGGCGATGTCGATCGAAATGTTCCGCAGCTATCAGGCGGAGACGCACATTCGATCGGGATACAAGGGGATCGTCTATGCCCAGAACGAAGCCGCGGCATTGATCGTCGTTGCGCTCGGATTCGGCTACCTGCATGCACTGACACGCGGCTGGAGCGCGCGCAGCGCGGCGCTGACGGCATGCATGCTGGTCGCGGCGATGCTGTCCGGGACGAAAGGCGCGGTGATCGGTGCGTTGGGGATGACCTGCGCCTATTGTTATGCCCGATTCGACGCCATCAAGGCAACCCGCTATGTCGGCATGACTATCGCGGTGCTGGTGTCGTCCGCGATCCTCGCGTATCTGTTCGTTCCCGCGGTGAACGACGCGGTGGAACTGAGCGTGCGCTATTTCTCGCATCAGGGCGGACGTATCGGCAGCGACAAGGTCTTCACGCTGCTGCTTTCCGGGCGCAATCTGAAATTCGCCAACGTCTGGGACGATCTTGAACAGAGCAATTTCGCCGCATTGCTGACGGGCGGATATCCGGTCGTGCGCTACATGGTCGAGATCGACATTCCCGATCTGATCCTGATGCTGGGATTGCCGCTTTTCAGCGTGTATTTCATCGCGCTCTCGCGCGCCTTCGTGCGCCGTGGGCCACGAACCGGATCGCGGAGATTCGGCCGGCTGTTCTTTGCCGTGCTGCTCGCCATGGCATCGACGGCAGGGCACGTGCTGGGGTCGGCCGTCATCAGTCCGTTTCTCGGGCTGATCGCGGTCATGATCCGGCGCGACATGCAGCGGGCGGCCCGGGAGAGCGCGCGCATATGACAAGGGTTTCGATGAGCGTGCAAGCGCCGGCCGGCACGCGCCGGATACGCGTGTTGCATGTCGGCCCCGGGTACGGCCAGCGAGGCGGAGTCGCGTCGGTGCTGGACGAACTGATGGCGCAGCGCGATGCATTTGCGAATGCGTCGATTCAGATGGCGTTCTTCGGAACGCACGGCTTTCGTAAAGTACGCGACGCGGCGGGTTTCGCGTGGCTGGACGTCGCGCGATTTCTCGGTGTCGTCTGGCGTGTGGACGTCGTGCACTTTCACGTCTCCGAGCGAGGATCGTTCTACCGCAAGCTGCTCCTGTGCCGGATCGCGAAACTCTGTCGGCGGCGTGTCGTGTTCCATCTTCACTCGGGGAATTTCGATCGCTTTATGGATCGGGCGGGGCCGTTGACGCGCTTGGCGGCGGCCTGGTTCGTGGGCAGCGCGGATGCCGCGATCGGCGTCTCGCAAGCGTGTGCACGCGTGCTGAACCGGTTCAGAAATGGTGCAGACGATGCCCGCGTCATCTCGAACACGGCAGTCGACGCGCAGAAAGCGCGCCCGTCGCCAGTGGCGGTACCCGACCGCCCGTACATCGCGTTCGCCGGTCGATTGTCCGAGCAGAAAGGGCTCGAGGCGTTGATCGAAGCGCTGGCGGCAGTGAATCTGACGAGTGGGCCGATCGATCTCGTGATGGCGGGCGAGGGCGACACACGGCGGTGGCAGGCCTACGCCGAGCGCTTGGGCGTGGCCGATCGCGTTCGATTTGCCGGCTGGCTCGCCGGTTCGCACAAATCCCGCTTTTATCAAGAGGCGACGCTGTTCTGTCTGCCGAGCCGGTTCGAATCGTTCGGTATTGCCGCGCTGGAGGCGATGTTTTACGGAGTACCGGTCGTGGCGACTCGCGTGGGCGGCCTGGGCGAACTGGTCGATGACGGCGTGACCGGATACCTGGTCGAACCGGACGATGCGGCGGCACTCGCGCGCGTCATTCGCGACATTGCCCGCGATCCGGAGCTGCGCGAACGAATGGGGCGGGCCGCCCGCGAGCGCGCACATCGTTTGTACACGACCGAGAGAGTGGTCGCTCGGTATGTGGATTGTTATCGACACATGGTCGGAGGGAGCTGATATGAATGCAAAGCGAGATTTTCGACGTGCACTGGTGGCGGTGTGCATCGGCGTGGCGGCTGCGACCGACGCGACGGCGGCTGCGTCCGATTTGACGAAATCGGTGCACGTCGAGTCCTACCGGCCGATCTACACGAACGACTGGCGAAGCGGAATCGGCGACCTCGAATTCCAGGAGGCCCGGCGCTCGGACATCACGTGGGTGGCGGATCCCGCGGATCCCGCACGTCGGTCGATTCGCGTGCAAATTCAAAAGAGCGAGAACTTCGCGAACCTGATCAATGGATTGCCGCGCGCGGAATTCACGTTGCCCCGCGACGTCGTCTTCTCTCCCGGGCACGACTATCTGATTTGGTGGCGCACCTACCTGCCGCGAGATTTTGCGTTCGACCGTCAGCAGATGGAGATCATCACGCAGATTCACCAGAGCGGCCTGACGGGGTCGCCGCCGTTCATGCTGACGCTGCTCGGCAACGCGTACACGTTCTCCGTGCGCGGCGGGACCAATACCGTCCATGGATACGGCGGGAGTCTTTGCTGCGCGTCCGACGATCGCGGGAAATGGGTCGACTGGGTACTCCAGTACACGCCCGATGCAAGCGGCGAGCACGCGATCACGCACCTGTGGAAAAACGGCACGAGCGTGTTCGAAGGGAGCGGAAAGCCGAATGCGTATCCCGGCGACGTGAACGCCTATCTGAAATTCGGGGTATATAAACCAGGCTGGCAGACGGACCCGTCGGATATCGACGCGATAACGCTGTACTTCGGCAAGGTCGCGGTGGGCGCCAGGAAGGCGAGGCAATGAGCGCGCGACCGGATCCCGCGCAGGTGTCGGATGCCGTGCTGGCGCATTGCCGCCGACACGCGCATGCCGGCCACGACCCGTTCGACGGTTTGAACAGCCGCTTGTTCAGATGCACGGGGTTGTCGAAACTGCCGTTGGCCAGCATTGCGTGGTTGCAAGTGCACAAGCGCAGCCCGTTCAATTTCAGGCAGATCCTCGGTGTTCCGCGCATGCGCAATCCGAAGGGCGTCGCCCTCGTCGTGCTCGGCCTGCTCGAGCGCGAACAGCGGACCGGCGACGGGGCCGATCTCGACGAAGCGTGCGCACTCGGCGACTGGCTGCTGGCGCACCGAGTGGACCGCACGCGCTGGCGCCATAGCGCGTGGGGCTATCACTTCGACTGGGCGGCGAGGGCGTTCTTCGTGCCGGTCGGCACGCCGAATGCGATCAGCACCTGCTATGTGGCGCGTGCGTTGTACGCGCTCGGCATCGCCACCGGCGAAGCGCGATTCACCGATGTGGCGATCGATGCAGGCCATTTTCTTGATTCGCTTTACCTGCCGCATCAAGGATCGGGTTATTTCGCCTACATCCCGGGTGAGCGTGCCTTTGTCCACAACGCGAATCTGTGGAGCGCGGTGTTCGTTGCCGAAACGGGTGTGCGCGTCAGGGACACGTCGATGCGTGAACGCGCGATGTCGGCGGCGAGGCTGACGGCCTCGATGCAGCGCGAGGACGGCGCGTGGGCGTACGGGCTGCGCGATCATCACGGGTTCGTCGATGGATTCCATACGGGATATAACCTCGAAGCACTGCAGCGGCTTCAACGTACGTGCGGAACCCAGGTGTTTGCGGAATCGATCGACCTCGGGCTCGCCTATTATCGCGACACGTTTTTTCTCTCCGACGGCACCGTCAAGTACTACGAGGGCACGATTTGGCCGCTCGACATGCACTCTGTCGCTCAGGCGCTGATCACGTTGCTGACGGTCTCGACGTCGGAAGCGGATTACGCGTTGGCCGTGCGCGTATTCGAGCGCGCGGTCGAAACGCTCTACATGCCGGCGAAGGGGCGCTTCGTCTACCAGCGCGGCGCACGCTTCACGAACCGGATCGACTATTTGCGGTGGACTCAGGCGTGGGCGTTCTACTCGATCGCGTTGCTCGCGAACCGCGCGCGTGCCGCCAATACCGCCGACGCACGTCTACCTGAACGGGAAGCCATATGAACCGCATCGAGTTGTTCGGTTGTCCGATGGATGTCGCGACGATGTCGGAGACCGTCGAACTGATCCGTAACCGCATTGCGCATCGGCAATTCACCCAGCATGTGGTGGTCAACGTCGCAAAGCTGGTCCATATGCAGGCCGACGAGGAACTGGCAGGGTCGGTGCGGGCGTGCGACATCATCAACATCGACGGCATGGGCGTGGTGTGGGGCGCGCGTACGCTCGGCTATCCAGTCGCCGAGCGCGTCGCCGGCATCGACCTGTTCGATCGGTTGTTGCGGATGGCGCAGCAGGAGGCGTTGCCGATCTTCATGCTCGGCGGTACCGATGCCGTTGTAACCGGGGCGGCATGCGCCGTCCAGAAGAAATATCCGCGCTTGAAGATCGCGGGGATCCATCATGGCTATTTCTGGGACGACGAGAACGCCGTGGTTTCCATGATTCGCGCGTCCGGTGCACGGCTGCTTTTCGTCGCGATCACGTCACCTCGAAAGGAGAATTTCATCAATCGATGGAAAGCCGAAATGGGCGTCGATTTCGTGATGGGTGTGGGCGGCACGTTCGATGTCGTTGCCGGCAAAGTCCGGCGAGCGCCGGGCTGGATGCAGAAGGCCGGTCTCGAATGGTTGTTTCGTGTGCTTCAGGAGCCGCGGCGCATGTGGAAGCGTTACTGGACGACGAACAGCCGATTCGCGTGGATGCTGCTGCGCGCCCGTATGACGGCCCGGCCGCGGCGCCTGCCGACGGGGCGCGCCGGGCATTGACCAATCAGGCGGGGTGTGCGCTCCTCCCACGGAGCCGTCATTTCCGTACAATCAGGGCATTGTTGATCGCGTCAAGCCCATGCCCTTGCTCCCCACTACCGCCACCGCCCCGTTCTGCCCGTCGGAAGTAAAGGGCAGCATCACGATCGACGCCGGCGCGTCGCGCTGGATGAAGCTCAAGCGCTTCTTCGGCCCGGGCCTGCTGGTCGCGATCGGCTATATGGATCCCGGCAACTGGGCCACCGACATCCAGGCCGGCTCGCAATTCGGCTATTCGCTGCTATGGGTCGTCGCGTTCTCGAGCCTCGCCGCGATCTTCCTGCAGATGCTCGCCGCGCGGCTCGGCCTCGTCGCGGGCAAGGATCTCGCGCAGGCCAGTTACGATCGTTACGGCCGCTTCGGCCGCGCCGTGCAGTGGGTAACCGCCGAGGTGTCGATCATCGCGTGCGACATCGCCGAAGTGCTCGGCTGCGCGCTCGCATTCAAGCTGCTGCTCGGCGTGCCGCTCGCGTGGGGGATCGTGCTGACCGCGCTCGACACGGTGATCGTGCTCGGGCTGCAGGGCAAGGGCGTCCGGCAGATCGAGGCGATCGTGCTCGGGCTGATCGCGACGATGGCGTTCTGCTTCGTCGCGCAGGTCGCGATCACGCCGCCCGACTGGCATGCGGTCGCGAAGGGGCTCGTGCCGGGCAACCCCGGCCACGACAGCAAGGACGCGATCGTGCTCGCGCTCGGCATCGTCGGCGCGACGATCATGCCGCACAACCTGTATCTGCATTCGTCGGTCGTACAGACGCGCCATGTGGTCGGCGGCGCGCGCGGCCTGATTCGCGACACGCTCGCGCTGGTGCGGATCGATACCTGCGTGTCGCTGTTCGTCGCGATGCTCGTCAATGCGGCGATCCTGATCGTCGCGGGCGCGGCGTTCCATGCGACCGGCCAGCACGACGTCACCGACATCGAACAGGCGTACCGGCTGATCACGCCGATCGCGGGCGGCGCGGCCGCGCTGCTGTTCGGCATCGCGCTGCTCGCGTCCGGGCAGAGCTCGACGCTGACCGGCACGATCGCCGGCCAGGTGATCATGGACGGCTTTCTGCACACGAAAATCCCGTGCTATCAGCGCCGGCTGATCACGCGCGGGCTCGCGCTGGTGCCCGCGCTGATCGGCGTGCTGTGGCTGGGCGAAGGGTCGGTCGGGCAACTGCTCGTCTGGAGCCAGGTGCTGCTGAGCCTGCAACTGCCGTTCGCGATGTGGCCGCTGATCCGGTCGGTCAGCGATCGCAACACGATGGGCGAGCATGCGATCGGCCGCAAGATGCAGGTCGCCGCATGGGCGCTGTTCGTCGTCATCACCGGCACCAACCTGCTGCTGATTACGGGCGTCGCGGGCTGATACAGCCTGTCACGGGCTGAAACAGGCCCGTCGCGCGCTTGCGTTAAACTGCGGCCTTTCGCTAGCGGTTCGATGTCTATTATGTGGAGTGAAATCAGCAACCTCGGCGACGCCGCGCTGACCCTGCCGGTCGCGCTGACGTGCGCGGTCTGGCTCGCGCTGTCGAACCGGCGGCTCGCGGTGCGCTGGATCGTGCTGCTCGCGGCCGGCATGAGCCTGGTCGGGGCGACCAAGATTCTCTATGCGGGCTGCGGTGTCGAGATTCCGCAGTTCGATTTTCGCGTGATCAGCGGCCATACGATGCTGTCGACGTCCGTGTGGACCGTCGCG
This sequence comes from Burkholderia sp. SIMBA_062, assembly GCF_046534765.1. Taxonomy (NCBI): domain Bacteria; kingdom Pseudomonadati; phylum Pseudomonadota; class Betaproteobacteria; order Burkholderiales; family Burkholderiaceae; genus Burkholderia; species Burkholderia sp. SIMBA_062. The sequence continues at coordinate 206,436 of NZ_JAWRYD010000008.1, read as the reverse complement.
CTGTCGATGCTGTGGCAGGCGTTTCGTCCGGGCAACGCGCCGGGCGTGGCGGCCGGTCTCGCCGTCGGCGCGGTGACGGCCGCCGCGCGCGTGTTCGACCATTCGCACACGATTCCCGAAGTCGTCGTCGGCTGGCTGCTCGGCGCGCTGGTCGCGCTCGTGTTCCTGCGCGCCTACGTCCGCGCGCACAAGCGCTCGTTTTCGCCGCGCATCGCGGCCGTCTGCCTTCTTCTCGTGTCCGGAATCGCTTACGGACATCGCGCACCGTTCCAGCAGATGATCGACACGCATTCCCCGCAGGTCTGCGCGTTCATGCGCACGTCCGGCGACGGGTTCTGACGGCGGCTGGTTCCGGGGCATCGGCGCCCCGGTGCCGGATGCGATCGCTGGCGCGCCGCTGCCCGCGCGTTATTTCCTGTTCCATTCGTTCGCTGTCGTCGGCAAACGCCTGCGTGCGGCCTTCGTCGTCGCATCGGCATTCGCGGTAATCGACCGCGTGGTGCCTGCACGTCGCACCGGCCGCGGCTGCGAAGGCCATGAGCCGTGTCTATGACCGGGCATTACGAATATTCATTTCATCGATTGGCGGCAATCGCGTACGCTGGCGTTCGTTCGATCGGGGCCTGCAGCGGCGGCCTGCCCGATTGGTGCGGCGCGGTGCGGCCGGCTCGCTATACTCGCGCAAGCCGCGCGGCCGTCGGCCGGCGCACGGCAACCGCCGTCGCGGCACCGATCCGCCACGACGATTCACGATAGGAGCAGGTCCCATGACAGTCGTTTCCTCGCGCCTCGCAGGCAAGTGCGCGTACATCACGGGCGCCGCCGGCGGCCTCGGGCGCGCGATCGCGCGTCGGATGGTCGAGCAGGGCGCGCGCGTGTTCCTGACCGACATCGCCGACGCGGCCGTGCTCGACGCCTTCGCGCGCGAACTGAATGCGGGGCACGCGGCGCCTGTCGCGTTCGCGGCCACGCAGGACGTGCGCGACGACGCGCGCTGGCAGGCGCTGCTCGCGCAGGCGAACGAAGCGATGGGCGGCTTGTCGGTGCTCGTCAACAATGCGGGCGTCGGGTCGATCGGCACGCCTGCGCAGATCGAGATCGACGAGTGGCGGCGCGTGATGGCGATCAACGTCGAGAGCATCGTGCTCGGCTGCAAGCATGCGCTGCCGTACCTCGGCGCGAGCCGGCCGGCGTCGATCATCAACATCTCGTCGGTGGCCGCGTTCAAGGTCGAGCCGGAATTCACCGCGTACAACGCGTCGAAGGCCGCGGTCGCGTCGCTGACGAAGTCGGTCGCGATCGATTGCGCGCGCCGCGAGCTCGACGTGCGCTGCAATTCGATTCATCCGGCGTTCATTCGCACGGGGATCGTCGAGCCGCTGTTCCAGTCGCTCGGCGAACGCGATGCGACGCGCAGGCTCGCGCGCGGCATTCCGCTGCGCCGGCTCGGCGATCCGGACGACGTCGCGCATGCGGCCGTCTATCTGGCGTCGGACGAAAGCCGCTTCGTGACGGCCGCCGAACTAGTGATCGACGGCGGCATGTGCGCGGTCTGACGCGCAATCGCCCACACCAACCGGAGGAGAACATCGTGTCGACACCCGTGAACCGCCAGCTGTTGCTGAAGACGCGCCCGGAAGGGCGGGTCGGCCGCGAACATTTTTCGCTCGTCGAAACACCCGTGCCGCCGCTCGCCGACGGCGAAGTGCTCGTGCGCGTGCTGTATCTGTCGATGGATCCGACCAACCGCGTATGGATGAGCGACGTGCCGCAATACCTGCCGCCCGTCGCGATCGGCGAGGTGATGCGCGCGCTCGGCATCGGGCGCGTGGTCGCGTCGCGCCACGCCGGTTTCGCGGAAGGCGACCTGATGCAGGGGCTCGTCGGCTGGCAGGACTATGCGGTCGTCGCGGCCGACCAGGCCGCGCAGCTCGTGAAGCTGCCCGCGCAGTCGGGCCTGCCGCTGCCGACGCTGCTCGGCGCGTGCGGGATGAGCGGGCTGACCGCGTACTACGGGCTGACCGACATCGCGCCGGTGCAGCCCGGCGAGACGCTCGTCGTGTCGGCGGCGGCCGGATCGGTCGGCTCGATCGCCGGCCAGATCGGCAAGATCCACGGCGCACGGGTGGTCGGCATCGCGGGCGGCGCGGACAAGTGCCGCTATCTGACCGAGACGCTCGGCTTCGACGCGGCCGTCGACTACAAGGCCGACGATTTCCGTGAGCAACTCAAGGCGGCGACGCCGGACGGCGTGCACGTGAACTTCGAGAACGTCGGCGGCGAAGTGATGCGTGCGGTGTTGTCGCGGATGGTGATCGGCGGGCGCGTCGCGCTGTGCGGCGTGATCTCGAACTACAACAGCGGCCGCGCGGCGGACGACGTCGGCGTGCTGATCTCGAAGCGCATCACGATGCGCGGCTTCCTGATCCTCGACTACCGCAAGAGCCGCGAAGCGGTGCAGACGCTCGCCGGCTGGCTGCGCGACGGCCGTCTCAAGGCCGAGGAAACCGTGGCCGACGGGCTCGAAAACGCCCCCGACGTGCTCAATCGCCTGTTCGACGGCGACCATCGCGGCAAGCTCGTGCTGCGCGTCGATCCCGACGCGTGAGCGGCCGCGCTCGCGCGCATTGAGTTCGAATAGGCGGACATCGATTTAGGACTTGTCCCATATATTGTTTCGGTTGCTCTCCTTAAAGTTATCGCCAGCAAACGGCGGCGTGACATGCGCGTCACGCCGCCGTTTTTATTGGCGCCGGCGAGAAGGGAGGCGGAACATGCGAACGAAGGCAATGCACGCGGCATCGGCGCGGATGCGCGGTCGAACGATGCCGCGTATGCGCGACATGCGGATCGTTGCAGCGGGAATCGGCATCGCATGCGCGATGTCGGGTGCCGGCGCGGCCGGGCACGCGAATCCGGATGGCATCGTGCGATTCACCGGCGCGCTCGTCGATCTGTACGACGTGACATTCGACGCGCCGTCGATCGAAGCGGCCGGCAGCACGACGGCGGCGACGCTCCGGTTCGATGCGCACGGCCGGCGCCTGCCGGGTGCGCAGGTGGCGCTCGTGAGGCCGGACGGCGCGCCGCTCGTGCAGTCGCCGGGAGCGGAGATTCGCGCGACCTGGCGCGATGCTGGCGACGATCGAAGCGTGCCGCTCGTACCGGGTAACGCTCATCGCGTCGGCCCGCATGGCGGCGTGATGACGGTGGCCGGGCCGGAAATGCAAACGGGCGCCGTGGCGCCCGTCGTGATCAGGATTCGTCATCCGTGACGCGCGGAGTCACTCCCCCTGTTCGGCGCGCGCGTAGATGTCCCAGCTTGCCATGAACAGCGCGGCGACGAGCGGCCCGATCACGAAGCCGTTGATCCCGAACAGCGCCATCCCGCCCAGCGTCGAGATCAGCACGACCCAGTCGGGCATCTTCGTGTCCTTGCCGACGAGGATCGGCCGCAGCAGGTTGTCGACGAGGCCGATCACGCCGACGCAGAACGCGACGAGGATCACGCATTTCCAGATCGCGCCGATCGCGAGGAAGTAGAGCGCGGCGGGTATCCACACGAGGCTCGCGCCGATCGCCGGCAGCAGCGACAGGAACGCCATCAGCGCGCTCCACAGCACGACGCCCTGAATCCCGAGGATCCAGAAGATCAGGCCGCCGAGCGCGCCCTGCACGAGCGCGACCGCGATATTGCCTTTCACGGTTGCGCGCACCACCGTCGTGAATTTCACGAGCAGCAGGTTCTTGTGCTCTTCGTCGAGCGGTATCGCGCGGCGCACGCGGCGGCCGATCTCGCCGCCGTCGCGCAGCAGGAAGAACAACATGTACAGCATCACGCCGAAGCTGACGACGAACTGGAACGTGTTCTGGCCGATGCTGAACGCCTGGGCCGCCGCGAACTGGCTGATCTGCGCGGCGCCGTCGGTCAGTTTCTTCTGGATGCCGGGGATGTTGGACAGCCCGTATTTTTGCAGCACGTTCTGGATCGACGTCGGCAGCGCGTGAATGATGTCATGGAAGTACCGCGAATAATTCGGCGGTGCGTCTTTCAGTTCCTGGTACACGTACGCGATTTCCTGCGCGAGCGTGGCCGTGACGAACACGAGCGGCAGGATCACGATCAGGATGATCAGCGACATCGACACGAGCGCGGCGAGGTTGCGCCGCTTGCCGAAACGCGCGGCGAGCCAACGCTGCACCGGCTGGAACAGGATCGCGAGAATGGTGCCCCAGAAGACGGCGCCGGAGAACGGCGCGAGTATCCAGCACAGTCCGACGGTGACCGCAAACAGCAGGAAATAGAAGAATTTTTGGTGATCGTGTCCGCTATCCATGGATGGTTCGCGCAGATTGATGCCTGGTTTGATTGAATCTCGTTGCCTCGGGCGCGATCGCCTCGCGAACCTCACGGGTTCGCGGCGAAGCACGCTGCAGGCGGCCCGACCGGCAGTATGCCCGCAAAGGTGTCGCCATCATAGCCGCTGCGCGCCGCGCACGCGAAAACGCCGCGGCCGGAGCCGCGGCGTTGCCGGGAAGGGACGCGGCGGCGCCGCGCCGGATCGTCAGATGTGGAGCCGGGTGACCTTGGTGCCGTTCACCGACAGGTCGCCCATCAGGCCGGCGTTGGTCAGCACCAGTACCTGGACCGGTGCGGTGGCCGTGTTCGAGTCGATCGCGCCGTTCGCGCCGACCTTCACGACCGCGACGGAGGCGTCGGCGCCGGCCGACCAGCCTTCGGACTTGCGGAACGAGTCGAGCGCATCCTGCGTCATGAACAGGAACACGATCGCCTTCGACTGCGCGCCGGCCTGCAGCCCGACCGACAGCGACGACGTGTTGTAGTAGCCGACGGTGTTGCCGCCGACGCGCAGTGCGCCGTTGCCGGACTGGCCGCCGACGATCAAGCCGGCCTGCAGCACGTTCGGGAACACGAGTACGCCGCGCGACTTCGCGACGAGTTCACGCGAGCCCGGCACGGTCGAATAGAGGCGCGACAGCGTCGCGTTCACGCTCGCGTCGATCGACTGGCGTTTCGACGCGCTGGCTGCTGCGTTGTCCGGTTTGTCGGACGTGGTGGTGCAACCGGCAAGGGCGAGACTGCCGAGCATGACGGCGGTGGCGGCTTTCAGGGCGAGGGATTTCTGCATGACGATTCTCCTTCGTTGTCGGGTTGCGGACGGACGGTCCGGGCAGGGATGCGTGCAGCGGGGCGGCCGGCCCCGTTCAACGGCGGGAAGAAAGGAGCAGGCCGGCGACGAACGCGAGGCCCGCGATGACGCCCGCGGTCTGCCACGGGTTGTCGTGCACGACTTGCGACACGCGTTCGGCGGATTCGCGCAGCCGGGCGGCCGCGGTGCCCGACGCGTAGTCGAGCGTGCTGCGCGCTTCGTCGAGCCGCGCCTGCACGCGCTTGCGCAGCGCGGCGATATCGCCGTCGCCGTCGTTCTTCAGCAGGTCCTCCAGTTCGTCGACCAGCCCGCGCAGATCGTCGGTCACGTCCGCATGCAGGTCGTGGGCCGCCGAACGCGTCGTGCGTCCGACGCGCCGGCCGGTGCGACGGATTTCGGACAGGCCGCGATCCAGCTTGTGTTCGATCGAGTCGGTGAGCGCCATGGTGTTTATCCTCCTTCGATTTGATTTACAGGCCAATTTGAAGATAAGACGAATCCCAGCAACCAGTGTGATTCAAATCAGCCAATTGAGTTTCGAGACAAATTTTCAATTCGTCGGCAAGATCTGTTGGAAGCCCCGCGCGATGGGGCGGGCGGCGGTTGAAAAAATTCCGAGATCGAGCGAAGCGACATAAGGGAAACCGTTTCCGGGCGTGAAAGCCCGGTAAATATGGCGTCGCCCGGCCTCTCAGGTAAATAGTGCCGTTGCACGCGTTACGTTGATGCAATTGCACTAATCGCCATTCTGTCGTGGAGCAGGGATCGTGCCCGCGATGCGTCAGGTGGCGCCTTCCTCCACCGCAAGGTCGACAACGACCGGATCGTGATCGGACGAACGGTATGCAGCGGGTGCGTAATAGGCGGCCTGTTGCGCCGGGGTTTTGTAATCGGGCACGGCTTGCAGTGCAATCGGTTCGTCGGCGTTGATGTGCCACGCGTGCACGGCTTTCACGCGGGCGGCGAGCGGCGGCGTGGCGAGTGCGTGGTCGAGGTTGCCCGCTTCGCCGCGGAATACATACGTGTAGCCGGCATTGCCAACGAAGCGGGCGACGAGGTTGGCATAGCCGTGCGATTCGAGCGCGCGCAGCGGGTCTTCCTTCGCGTAGCTGTTCAGATCGCCGATCAGCAGCACGCCGTCGGCCGCGGCGCCGGTTGGCGACTTCGCGAGCCAGGCGGCGACGCGCTCGGCCGCGCGTGTGCGCGTCGCATTCCAGCAGCCCTGGCCGTCCGACTGGTCGAGATCCGGGCCGGTGGCGCGCGGGCAGTTCTTCGACTTCAGGTGGTTGACCGCGACCGTGAACGCGCGGGTGCCGCCCATGCGACGGAACGTCTGCGCGAGCGGCGGGCGATTCCGGCCGTCGAGCGCGACGGTCGCGGCGCGCCCGACGGGCTCGATCGTCCGGCTGTCATACAGCAGCGCGACTGCGATCGCATCGCGCCCGAGCCGTGCGGTGCCGGGGTCGACCGCGCGCCAGCCGCCGCCGAGCTGGGCCGCGAGCCGCTGCACGGCGCTTGCAGGGCCGTGACCGTTGTTCGCGATTTCCATCAGGCCGATCACATCGGCACGCAGCGCACGCAGCGCGGCCACGATCTTCGCTTCCTGCCGCGCGAAGGCGGCGGGGGTCTTCGCGCCGCGGTCGGACGCATCGCCGAAGCCGCCGCCCGCGCCGTCGCCGTTGAAGTAGTTGAATACGTTGAACGACGCGACGCGCACGTCGGCTTGCGGATGCCGTGCCGGCGCATTGGCCCGCGGATTCGACGCGGCGTCGAAGGCGGGTGGCGCGGACGATACGGGCTGCAGTCGCCACGTGCCGTAGCGCCGTTCGAGCACGCCTTCGATGCCATGCACCGTATAGCCCGCGCGCAGGGTGTTGGCGGCGCTCAGCGCAGGCGGCGGATAGCGGGCGGTTGCAGGGTTCACGCGGCTCGAACCGTCGTCGAGCACGAGGCGGTTGCGTGCATTGGCCGCCGCCTGCGCAGCGGCTTCGGCCGGCGGCCCCACGTGAGTCGGCATGTACAGGCGGCCATGGCTGAGCACGATGCTGCCGTAGCGGCCGAGTTCGTAAGTATCGCTGACCGTCAGCGTTTGCGGGAAGCGCACCCGCATGCCTTCATGCGCGGCGAATACGGATTCGCTGTCGACGGGCAGTATCAGCGCGGCCGGCGTGACGCTCTGCCCGCGCGCGCAGACGGCCACGCGGCCTGCCAGCGCGAGTTGCGTCCGGCCGTATTTCTGCTCGATCCTGCCGGTGACGTGCACGCGCTCGCCCGGCTGGACGCGCGCATGCGGCGCATACACGAACAGGCCTTCCGGCACGCCCGGCCGGTGTCGCCGCTGCGTGTCCGCCTGCTGGACGAAGAATCCGCCGAAGCCATCGGGGCCGCCGAACGCCGCGGTGACGACTGCTTCGATCGACGTGGTGTGCCCGGCCAGCGGCGAGCGGCCCGCGGGATGCCGGATGTCGGCGATCGCCGTGGTGGCGCCCCCGCAGCCCGTGCTCACCGGCAGCGCGGCGGTGGCGGGTGGAACGGACAGGACGACAAAGGCGGCAAGCGCGAGCGGTGACGGCAGGGATGACATGGCGTGGCACACAGGAAGAAAATTCGAAGGTTCGGGAAGCATCTTGACGGCAAAATCGCGTGCCGCGATCGAATTGGCCATCAGGCCAGTGCCGAATGGCCAACGATGACGGCAAGGCCGGCCGGGGCTGTTACGCTTCGCACCTGACGTGTCATGCCGGCCTGCGATCCGAGCGTTTCCGCGCACGGCCCCCAACAGGAGATTTCCATGCCCTACATGCTGTTGATTGTCGAACCGACCGGCCAGCGCGCCGAACGCACGCTCGAAGACGGGCAGGCGCTTTACGCACGGATGGTCGATTTCGCCGAGACGCTGAAAGCGCGCGGCGTGCTGCGCGGCGTCGAATCGCTGGAGCGCTCGGAACGCGCGACGCGCGTCGAGGTGCGCGACGGCGAGACGCGCCTCGTCGACGGCCCGTTCGCCGAGGTGAAGGAAATGGTCGGCGGCTTCTTCATCGTCGACGTCGACACGCGCGATGAAGCGATCGAGATCGCGCGCCAGTGCCCGGCGGCGCAATGGTGCACGGTCGAAGTGCGCGCGGTCGGCCCGTGCTTCCTGTGACGGCTGCGCCTCGGTGTTTACCCGGGTTCGTCGCGCGGCATGTCGATCCGGCTTCCAGACCTTCACCGACAAGACCATCATCGATCCGGCGACGCACATCCAGGTGCTGTCGTGCCTGTCGTGCGACAGCCGTGCCGAAGTCGACGCGATCGTCGCGAAGGCGCTGGCGGCCGGCGGGGCCGCGCCGCAAGCGCCGCGCGAGTACCCGAACATGTACGGCCACGGGTTCACCGATCCGGACGGCCACACATGGGAGCTGATGGCCATGCCGCTGGATGCGTCCGCCCAGGGGCAGGCGTCGTGACGCATGAGGCGACGCATCGTGCGATCGAGGCGGTCTGGCGAATCGAGGCGCCGAAGATCATCGCGCGCGCCGCGCGCGTGGTGCGCGACGTCGGCGTGGCCGAGGAACTGGCGCAGGACACGCTCGTCGCGGCGCTCGAGCACTGGCCCGTCGACGGCGTGCCCGACAACCCGGCCGCATGGCTGATGACGGCCGTGAAGCGTCGCGCGCTCGACCGGGTCCGGCAGGAGTCGCTCCATGCGGCGAAGCGCGACCAGCTCGGCCACGAGATGGACGCGCTCGAAGCGCATGTCGTCCCCGACATCGCGGACGCGCTCGCCGACGCGAGCGAGGACGACATCGGCGACGATCTGCTGCGGCTGATCTTCACGTCGTGCCACCCGGTGCTGTCGACCGACGCGCGCGTTGCGCTGACACTGCGGCTGCTCGGCGGGCTGACGACGGGCGAGATCGCGCGCGCGTTCCTGACGCCCGAGCCGACGATCGCGCAGCGGATCGTGCGCGCGAAGCGCACGCTCGCGGCGGCGCACGTGCCGTTCGAGGTGCCGGCCGCCGACGCGCGGCCCGCGCGGCTCGCATCGGTGCTCGAAGTGATCTACCTCGTGTTCAACGAAGGCCATGCGGCGACGGCGGGCGACGACTGGATGCGTCCGGCGCTATGCGACGAGGCGTTGCGGCTCGGCCGCGTGCTGGCCGGGCTCGCGCCCGACGAAAGCGAAGTGCTGGGGCTCGTCGCGCTGATGGAACTGCAGGCATCACGCATGCATGCGCGCATCGATGCGCAGGGCCGGCCCGTGCTGCTGCTCGACCAGGACCGCAGCCGCTGGGATCCGTTGCTGATCCGGCGCGGCCTCGCGGCGCTGGAGCGCGCGACGAAGCTCGGCGGCGTGCGCGGGCCTTATGCGCTGCAGGCCGCGCTCGCCGCGTGCCACGCGCGTGCGCGGCACGCGGCGGACACGGACTGGGCGCAGATCGTCGCGCTGTATGACGCGCTCGCCGAAGTCGCGCCGTCGCCGGTCGTCGAGCTGAATCGCGCGGTGGCGGTGGGGATGGCGTTCGGGCCTGCCGCGGCGCTCGAACTCGTCGACGTGCTGCGCGACGATCCGGCGCTCGCGCGTTATCACTGGCTGCCAAGCGTGCGCGGCGATCTGCTCGCGAAGCTCGGCCGCGCCGACGAGGCCAAGCTCGAGTTCCGCCGCGCGGCGGAACTGACGCGCAACGAGCGCGAGCGCGAATTGCTGCTCAAGCGCGCGATGGATGCATGAGAGCAAGCGCGCGCCGTCGCGCGTCGCCGGTGTGCGCACGGCTTTCCAACCCGACGGATCCGGGTGCGACGACGCTTGACGCTCCCAGCCAACCCACATAAAGCCAATGTTCCGGTGAGATAACTGAAAATGTCCTATTCGTTCGATTGAGATAATGGGACAAATACGAATTTAATTTCAAGACGTTGTTTTGGATTGAAAGACGATTATTCGACTCCGCATAATCCGCGCTTGACTCAGGAGCCGCGAGATTGGCAGGATTCGAGTGTTAAGGATATTTAACAAAAACGGCAGCGATCCGACTCGGTCCGCCGACGCGCAGCGCGTCGTTGCATTCACCGCATTCACGGCATTCACCGCGCGCGCGCTATGTGCCGCGAGTCTGCCGGCGTTCGCCGTTGCCGCGGCGGCGCAGACACCGGAGTCCGGCGCGCAGCCCATGAGTGCGCCGCGATACCAGGCGCAACAGCTCGACGAGCTCAGGCAGCAGATGCTCGACCGGCCGGACGTGCTGTCCGCGAAGGCGTCGAGCAAATCCGATACGCTCCACTTCCCCGCAGAAACACCGTGTTTCGATATCCACGCGATCGAGTGGCGGGGCGCCGATGCGTTCCCGTGGCTGCCTGACGCCGTGCCGATCAAGCGCGCGTGCATCGGCCAGAACGGCTTGAGCCTGCTGCGCGAATGGGTCGGGCGGCGTCTCGTCGCGCGCGGCTACATCACGTCGCTCGTCAGCATTCCGCCGCAGGATCTGTCGACCGGCCGCCTGATCGTCGAGGTGCTGCCCGGCCGCATCGGCGCGATCGACGATGCGCGCGGCCGGCTCGGCTGGACGCCCATCGTGTTTCCGCGCGGCGCGCATGCATTGCTGAACGTGCGCGATCTCGATCAGGCGCTCGAGAACGTGCGCCGCCTGCCCGGTCAGGCGGCCACCGCGTTTGATCTGGTTCCCGGCGCGTTGCTGGGCGACACCGACATCGTCGTCCGCCATCCGGACGATGCACGTCGCATTCGCTTCGTCGCGACGGCCGACAACGGCGGGCTGGACGCGACCGGCCGCGACCAGCTCGGCGCGATCGTGTCGATCGATTCGCCGCTGCGGCTCTACGATCAACTGATCGTCACCTACAACACCGACGCCGCGCTGCACAACAAGTCGCTCGGCTCGCAGGCCAAAAGCGCCGCATGGAACGTGCCGATCGGTTATGCGTCGTTTTCGCTCGGCGTCAGCGAATGGTCGAGCCGGCAGACGCTGGTGGCCGATCTGCCCGGCGTGGTCGTGCCGCCGTTCGGCCAGCGGACCCGACGCTATGAAGCCGGCGTCGGCTACGTGCCGTATCGCTCCAGCCACGGCAAGACCACGCTGCGCTTCAGGCTCGCCCGCCGCGAGGATCGCTCGTGGTTCGGTCCGATCGAACTCGATGTGTTCCGTCATGACATCGTCAGCTACGAAGTGAGCGCGGCGCATCGCGAGAAGTTCGCGCGCGCGACCGTCGACGCGAGCGTCGGCATGCGCGCAAGCCTCGCCGGGTTGAGCGCCTTCCCCGGGCGCGTCAACGGTCAGACCGCATGGGACGGCCGCTATCGCGTGTACACCGCGGCGCTCGGCGCCGATGCGCCGTTCCGGATCGGCGCGCGTCCGTTCGGCTATCGCGGATTCCTCCAGCTCCAGTACGCGCCCGGCGCGCTGCCGTCGACCGAATACCTGCAGATCGGCGGCCGCTACACGGTGCGCGGCTTCGACGGCAACCGGACGCTCGCGGGGGACAGCGGCTGGTTCTGGCGCAACGAGCTGGCCACGCCGTGGTTCGGCGCTCAGGAGGCTTATGTCGCGCTCGACGCCGGGCTGGTCACGGGCGCGGGCTCGCGCGAAGGCGCGGGCCGGGAAGGGCGCACGCTGATCGGCGCCGCGCTCGGCGTGCGCGGCGGCTACCGGATGCTCGGCTACGACGTCGCGCTCGGCATGCCGCTTCGCAAGCCCGGCGCGCTGCGAACCGCGCAGCCCACATTCGATGTGTCGCTCACGAGCCGTTTCTGATCGCGGTGGGGTGCAGCCGTGCCCCGAACCGCTGAACCGCTGGACCTCACGGAGGCAATCACCATGTAAGTACGCACGCTCGTCCAGCGGCCGATCGACGGATCGGCCAGGTCCGGCGTGGCTTGCGCCGCGCCCGCTTTTTCATCTTCAGGAAACCGAGAAGACCATGAAACATCAACAACAACACCACCGCCCGCGCGCGGCGACGCCATCCGCGCGCACCACGCTCGCCGCGGCGCTGACGCTTGCGATGCCGATCCTCGCGGCGCAGCCAGCGTTCGCGCAACCGCCGCTCGTCGTCGATCCGGCCGCGGCCAATCGCCCGATTCTCGGCGTCGCGCCGAACGGCACGCCGATCGTCGACATCAACGCGCCGGACGCCGCGGGCATTTCCGCGAACCGCTTCCTCGACTACAACGTTGGTTCGAAGGGGCTCGTGCTGAACAACAGCGTGAACGGCACGAACACGCAACTGGCGGGCGGCATCGACGGCAACGCGCAGCTCGGCGGCCGTTCGGCGCAGGTCATCCTGAACCAGGTGACGGGCGGCAACGCGTCGGTGCTGGCGGGGGCGACGGAAGTCGCGGGCCAGCAGGCGCGCGTGATCGTCGCGAACCCGAACGGGATCAGCGTGAACGGCGCGAGCTTCATCAACGCGAACCGCGTGTCGCTCGTCGCGGGCACGACGGAATTCGACGAGGACGGTCATGTCGCCCGATTCCGTACCGAGAACGGGCGCATCACGATCGACGGCGCGGGGCTTGACGCGCGCAATCTGGATCAGCTCGATCTCGTGTCGCGCGGCCTGAAGGTGAACGCCGCGTTGCAAGCGAAGAAGCTGGTCGCGGTCGCGCAGCAAGGCACGGCGGCCATCGAGAATCCTCAGGCGATGTCGTTCGATGCGTCGACGAGCGGGGAAGCGCCGCGCGTCGCGATCGACGTGTCGCAGCTCGGGAGCGTGCATGGAGCGGATTCGATCGTCATGCGCGGCACGTCGGCGGGTGTCGGCATCAATATCTCGGGCAAGGTCGAGGCGCTCACGGGCTCGATCAAGCTGCTGTCGGACGGCCGGGTCCGGCTTTCGAATGGCGGATCGCTGAACGCGGGGACGCTTTCGGTTCCGTCCGGTCTGCAGTTGGGCGGAAACTGGACGGACGATGACGAGGCGACGAAGCCGCCGGTGAACCCGGAACCGCCGGTCGCCGAAACGAAGCCGCCGGTGAACCCGGAACCGCCGGTCGCGGAAACGAAGCCGCCGGTGAATCCGGAACCGCCGGTCGCCGAAACGAAGCCGCCGGTGAACCCGGAGCCGCCGGTCGCCGAAACGAAGCCGCCGGTAAACCCGGAACCGCCGATCGCGGAAACGAACCCGAAACTCGTCGTCGATCCGAACGCGGCCAATCGCCCGATTCTCGGCGTCGCGTTGAACGGCACGCCGCTCGTCGACATCAACGCGCCGGACGCCGCGGGCATTTCCGCGAACCGCTTCCTCGACTACAACGTCGGATCGAAGGGGCTCGTGCTGAACAACAGCGTGAACGGCACGAATACGCAACTGGCGGGCGGCATCGACGGCAACGCGCAGCTCGGCGGCCGTTCGGCACAGGTCATCCTGAACCAGGTGACGGGCGGCAACGCGTCGGTGCTGGCGGGGGCGACGGAAGTCGCGGGCCAGCAGGCGCGCGTGATCGTCGCGAACCCGAACGGGATCAGCGTGAACGGCGCGAGCTTCGTCAACGCGAACCGCGTGTCGCTCGTCGCGGGCACGACGGAATTCGACGAGGACGGTCATGTCGCACGATTCCGTACCGACAACGGTCGCATCGCGATCGACGGCGCCGGGCTCGACGCACGTGACGCGAACCAGCTCGATCTCGTGTCGCGCGGCCTGAAGGTCGACGCGGCGGTGCAAGCGAAGAAGCTCGTCGCGATCGCGCATCAAGGCACGGCGGCGATCGAGCAATCGAACCGGCAGACGCTCTCTGGCGCGGCAAGCGGCAAGGCGCCGGCCGCGGCGATCGACGTGTCCGAAGCGGGCAGCCTGCGGGCGGACGAGATCGCGCTGATCGGCGCATCGGCGAAAACCGGCGTCAGGATCGCCGGCACGGTCGACGCGTCGGCCGGCAGCGTGTCGCTCGCATCGAGCGGCAAGGCGACGATCGAGTCGAGCGGGCGGCTGCAAGGCGGGGCGTTGTCGGTTTCGAGCGCGCTCGACAATCACGGCACGGTCAGCGGCGGTACCGTCGACGTGGCCGGCCGCCTCGACAACGACGGCTCCGTGCACGGGCGCAGCGTCAGGATTGCCGGCAACGTGACCAATGCCGGCACGCTGCACAGCGACGGCGCGCTCGAGATCGACGGCCGCCTGAGCAACGTCGACGCCGACAGCGTCGTCAGCGTGGGCGACGTTCGGGTCGCGGGCAACACGACCAACAACGGCACGCTGCGTGCGCAGAAGCTGCTTTCCGCGATGGGCAACGTGGCCAACGGCGGCACGATCGACGCCGGCGACGTCAAGGTCATGGGCAACACGACCAACAACGGCACGCTGCGGGCGGAGAAGCTGCTTTCCGCGATGGGCAACGTGACCAATGGCGGCACGATCGACGCCGGCGACGCCAAGGTCATGGGCAACACGACCAACAACGGCACGCTGCGGGTGGAGAAGCTGCTTTCCGCGATGGGCAACGTGACCAACGGCGGCACGATCGAGGCCGGCGACGTCAAGGTCATGGGCAATGTGACCAACAACGGCACGTTGCACGGCGGCGATTCGGTGTTCGTGGCCGGCCGCCTGTACAACGGGTGGACGGGCGTCACGAGCAGCCACGGCAACGTGTCGAGCGTGGGCCGCGCGTCGGGGTCGGGGCGCATCGTCAGCTACATGGTGCGTCCGTTGTCTGACGACCAGGTTCGGTAAACGTCGGTTGCCCGGCCCGCGCGCAGCGGGCCGGGCGGGCGGGGCGTGGCGCGGTCGGCCATGCCTTGCAACACGCATCGCGCCGGGGCCCAGTTTTCCGCTGCCCGGCGCGATGCGTCATTGGTGGTGTGGCGTGCCGCGCGCACATTCGCACGACCGTTCGCTCGCCATCGGTCGATCGCTATCGACCGCATTGAAAAAGCCAATTGGGGGATGTCCCCCCGAGCGCCTAGATTAGACAGCACGATGCTGGCGGCGCGCGTGCCGCTCGTGCGCATCGTTCCCCACAATCGGTCATCGGTCCGACGCCTGGCTGCGCCGGCACCCTGCACGGAGGCGCAAATGGCTCAACTCAAGGGCAGCAAAACCGAAGAGAACCTGAAGGCCGCATTCGCCGGCGAATCGCAGGCGAACCGGCGCTATCTGTATTTCGCTTCGAAGGCCGACGTCGAGGGACAGAACGACATCGCCGCGCTGTTCCGCTCGACCGCCGAAGGCGAAACCGGCCATGCGCACGGCCACCTTGAATATCTCGAAGCAGTCGGCGATCCGGCGACGGGTTTGCCGTTCGGCTCGTCGCGGCTGAACCTCGAATCGGCGATCGCCGGCGAGACGCACGAATACACCGACATGTATCCGGGCATGGCGAAGGCGGCACGCGAAGAAGGCTTCGACGAAATCGCGAACTGGTTCGAGACGCTCGCGAAGGCCGAACGCAGCCACGCGAACCGCTATACGAAGGCGCTGGACGCACTCGTCGACTGACGCGGCCCCTGCAAGGCCGCACGGCCCGGTCGGAAAATTTCGCCGACCGGCGGCCGTGCGTCGATCGCTGCCCGCGCCGCGCGGGCGGCGCGTCCGCGCGCATGCGCGCCACGCTGGAGGGCCCCATGCCCCACAAGGAAGGCAGTCTCGAAGCCCCGACCCGGCATCCGCTCGACTGGCAGACCGAAGCGTTCTACGACCAGGCCGCGATCGATGCGGAAATGACGCGCGTGTTCGACATTTGCGCCGGATGCCGGCGCTGCGTGTCGCTGTGCGGCGCATTCCCCACGCTGTTCGATCTCGTCGACGACACGCCGACGGGCGACATCGACGAAGTGCCGAAGGCGGCGTTCGGCAAGGTCGTCGACCAGTGCTACCTGTGCGATCTCTGCTACATGACGAAATGCCCGTACGTGCCGCCGCACGCATGGAACGTCGACTTTCCGCACCTGATGCTGCGCGGCAAGGCCGCGCGATACCAACGCGGCCAAGTGCCGCTGCGCGACAAGGTGCTGTCGAACACCGACGCGCTCGGCCATTTCGCGGGCATTCCGATCGTCACGCAGGCGGTGAACGCGGTGAACCGCACGCCGCCCGCGCGCCACGCGCTCGAAGCGGCGCTCGGCGTCGATCGCGACGCGTGGCTGCCGGAATTCGCGCCGCGCAAGTTCCGGCGCGCCGCGAAGCGCTCGGACGATTCGCCCGTGCGCGACGGCGAGCGCACGCCCGGCAAGGTCGCGATCTACGCGACGTGCTACGTGAATTTCAACGAGCCGGGCATCGGCCACGACCTGCTCGCGATCCTCGCGCACAACGAGATCCCGTACGAACTCGTCACGCGCGAAGCCTGCTGCGGAATGCCGCTGCTCGAGCAGGGCAATCTCGCGGGCGTCGCCGCGAAGAAGGCCGTCAACATCCCGGTGCTCGAGCGCTATGCCCGCGAAGGCTATGCGCTGATCGGCGCGATCCCGAGCTGCGTGCTGATGTACAAGAGCGAACTGCCGCTGATGTTCCCCGGCGACGAAGCCGTGCGCGCGGTGGCCGACGCCTTCTGGGACCCGTTCGAATACGTGATCGCGCGGCATCGGGACGGTTTGCTGAAGACCGATTTCAAGCAGGGCCTGGGCACCGTGTCGTATCACGTGCCGTGCCATGCGCGCGTGCAGAACATCGGCCGCAAGACGGCCGATGCGCTGTCGCTCGTGCCCGATACGCGCGTGAACGTGGTCGAGCGTTGCTCCGGCCACGCGGGCACGTTCGGCGTGAAGAAGGAATTTCACGCGGATGCGATGCGGATCGGCGCGCCCGTGTTCAACGCGATGGCCGAGCCGCGGCCGGATGTCGTGTCGTCCGACTGCGCGCTCGCCGGCCATCACATCGTGCAGGGCATCGACGAGAAGGGGCTGCCGCACGCGCCGCTCGCGCATCCGCTGACGCTGCTGCGCCGCGCGTACGGCGTCTGACGCTGCCGGCCATCCACGAGGACATCCATGACGCTGACCCGCGATTCCCTGCTGACGCTCGAAGCGTACGCGAAGATCCGCAAGGCCGAACACGCGCGGCTCGTCGCGTACAAGCGCCGCCGCGCGGTGGCGCTCGGCAACCACCTGCGCTTGCTGTTCGAGGACGAGACCACGATCCGCTACCAGATCCAGGAGATGCTGCACATCGAGAAGATCTTCGACGAGGCGGGCATCGAGGGCGAACTGGAAGCCTATCTGCCGCTCGTGCCCGACGGCACCAACCTGAAGGCGACGCTGCAGATCGAATACGAGCACGAGGCCGAACGGCGGGCGGCGCTCGCGCGGCTGATCGGCGTCGAGGATCGCGTGTACCTGCAGGTCGACGGGCATCCCGCCGTGTATGCGATCGCCGACGAGGATCTCGATCGCGACAACGCGGAGAAGACGTCCGCCGTGCATTTCGTGCGCTTCGAATTGGGCGCGCCGATGCGCGCGGCGCTCAAGGGCGGCGCAACGCTGTCGATCGGCTGCGACCACGCGGCCTATACGTTGCCGCCGCAACCAGTGGACGCGGACGTGGCCGCGTCACTGGCCGGCGATCTGCGCTGATATACGGTCGCTCGCGTCGTTTCGACCCGCGCGTTGTCTTCCCGCCGCCCCGGTCGCGCGAGCGGCTGCCCTTCGGCCCGAGGATGTAACAAGCCTGTCCGCGCTTGCATGCCGGGAAACAATGTGCATCGCGCGTCAGATCGCTTTCATCATTCGCAGGGAAACAATAAAGAGATTGTGCACGGCGATAATTCGGCTCAACGGGATTTGAACGATTTACCGATCCGTGAATATCTTGTTACGAAATTTTCCCTGATTTACCGATTTTAGGCAGCAGTTTCCGGGATTGTTGCGGCGAAGGGTCGGAACACCCTGGAAACGCCGCCGGCCGGGCCTCGGCCGCACCCCGCGGAGCCCCGCCAGACGGGGCTTACCGGCCTCACGCATAACGATCGCGTAAAAAAATTCATGCATAAATGGATTGCGCATCCACGGCAGGTTGTTTCAGTACGTAACATTAAGTCACTGTCATATTGAGATAAACCCTGAGGATGGTATGCTTCGTGCACAAAAATTCCCACATTGGAGTGAGACCGTGATTTGTGCGCCATTGCCGGGAATGGCGGCACCGCGAAAGTGCGGTGTCGCGCCGGCATGCACAACAAGCGGATAACCATAATGTGCAACCGGGCCGCCCCGTCACGCGATGCGTGACGACGGCGCCGACAATCGCAGCCCGGCCTGGCTGCGTGGAGAGATCTACTATGTTCTTCGATGAGCTTAACGATGAAGAGTGGGTTCGTCTTTCAACGCTGATCGCCGATGAACCCATCCGGCTGAACCGTCGAGGCCGTCCACGTGCCGAACCGCGCGTTGTCGCCAACGCGGTCCTGTGGATCCTGACGACCGGTGAAGCGTGGTCCAAACTGCCCGGGCGCTATCCGTCCGGGCCGACGTGCCGCCGCCGCTACGAAGAGTGGCTCGCGAACGGCACGCTGTTGCAGATGATCGACGTGCTGACCCAATTCAGCGGGCGCACGTTCGCGTATGTGCCGCCGCCGCCCGTGCCCGCGGCGCCCGCGTGCCGTGCGGAGCCCGTGCCCGACAACGATCGTCTGCGCGGCGTGTTCTGGCAGAACCCCGAGTCGTGGCAATTGCCGGTTGCGCAGGCAAACGTTTGGGATGGCGAGGGCGCGACGGTGGCCGCGATGTCGAGCACCGACACGGAACCGTCCGGTGCGTCGTTCGCGGTGCCCGGCGCGCAGCCCGCCGGGCTGCGCCGCGGGCGGGCGTCCGCCACGAGCTTCGCCGCGGCCGAGCCGCAAGTCGACGAGTATCGCGGCTATACGATCCATGGCAGCGCGCAGCCGGTGCAGAACCTGATGTACCGTGCGTGGGCCGAGATCATGCAGGACGACCGCCGCGTCGAGCGCTCGGGCCTGATCGGCCCGCGCTTCACCGACGCGGACGAGGCGGAGCAGTACGCGCTCGACTGGGCGCGCCAGTGGATCGATCGCCATGGTGCGAGCGACGAGCCGGTGCGTGTGCCGCAAAGCGAAGTGCTGGCCGGCCTGTCCGCGCTGGCGCGTGCGGAGTCGGACATCAAGCGCTTCATCGCCGAGCGGCGCGCGGGTGTGCTGTCCGAGGGCCGCAACGACCCGGTGCAGTCGGATCGCCGCGAGTATGCGTATCGGGTAGGTTGATCGTCGTCCGAACGAAAACGCGCGGGTCGTCGTATGTCACGGCGCCCGCGCGTTGTTTTTTGTGTCGTCCATGCGCGTGATGCGGGGCGCACCGTCGACACGGCGCGCCCCGCATCCGCTGCGTCACTGGCGTCCGTAGGTATCGTCGTAGCGGACGATGTCGTCCTCGCCGAGATACGCACCCGACTGCACTTCGATCAGCTCGAGCGGCATCTTGCCCGGGTTCTCGAGACGGTGCGACACGCCGAGCGGGATGTAGGTCGATTCGTTCTCGGACAGCAGGAAGGTTTCCTCGCCGCGCGTGATGCGCGCGGTGCCGCGCACGACGATCCAGTGTTCGGCGCGGTGGTGGTGCATCTGCAGCGACAGTCGCGCGCCCGGCTTCACGACGATGCGCTTCACCTGGAAGCGCTCGCCCATGTCGACCGAGTCGTAATGGCCCCACGGGCGGTGGACCTTGCGGTGATCCGTCGCTTCCGCGCCGCGCGCGGCCTTGATGCGCCCGACGATTTTCTTCACGTCCTGCACGCAGGACTTGTCGGCGACGAGCACGGCGTCGGGCGTTTCGACGACGACGAGATTCTGCGTCCCGACGCACGCGACGAGCCGGCTTTCCGAATGCGCGAAGGTCGACGTGGCGTTTTCGAACAGCACGTGGCCGCGGCCGACGTTCTCGGCATCGTCCTTCGGCAGGATCTGCCAGATCGCGTCCCACGAGCCGACATCCGACCAGCCCGCGTCGAGCGGCACGACCACGCTTTCGCACAGCTGCGGCAGGTTCGCGAGCGGCTCCATCACCGCATAGTCGATCGAGTTCGACGGCGAAGCGGCGAACGCGTCGCGATCGACGCGGAAGAAGTCGCCGTCTTCCTTGCCGTGTGCGACGGCCTGCTCGCAGGCCGCGTAGATCTCGGGTTCGAGCTGGCGGATCGCGTTCAGCCACACCGATGCGCGCACGATGAAGATGCCGCTGTTCCACCAGTATTCGCGGGACGCGACGTACTGCTGCGCGAGCTCGAGATGCGGCTTCTCGACGAAGCGGTCGAGACGGCGCACGTCGAGATCGCCGGTGGCGGCGTCGCCGAGCGGCGCGCCGACGCGGATGTAGCCGTAGCCCGTTTCGGCGCGGCCCGGCACGATGCCCATCGTCGCGATCTTGCCCTGCGCCGCGCAGTGCACGCCGGCCGCGACCGCCGCATGAAAGCGCGGTTGGTCGGCCACCGCGTGGTCGGCCGGCATCACGGTCATCACGGCATCGCTGCCGCCGGCGACGATGCGCAGCGCGGCGAGCGTCAGCGCGGGCGCGGTGTCGCGGCCGAGCGGCTCGAGCATGATCGATGCACGCTTGCCGGTCAGGCGCAGTTGTTCGGCGGTCGTGAAGCGGTGATCCTCGCCGCACACGATCAGCACGTCGTCGTTCAGCGGATGACCGGTCGAGAGGCCGTCGAGCCTCAGCGCGGTGGATTGCAGCAGCGAATGATCGCCGAGCAGGCCGATCAGCTGCTTCGGATAGTGTTCGCGCGACATCGGCCACAGACGCGTGCCCGAACCGCCGGCGAGAATCACCGGCTGCACCGCGACGCGCGTACCGGCGTCGGTTGCGGCGGAAGAAGATGGGCGCGTATCGGCTGCCACGGCCGGAGCATTCATGATGACACTCTCCTCGATTGAAGTCAGTGCCTGTTTGTAGCATGAAGTAAATCGACAATAAAACCGCGCGCCGTGCACGATATTCGTCGCGTGCGTTCGTCGCGCACGTATCCGGGAAAATTTTCCGCGATGACAGCCGACGCAAAGAAAAAATAAAAAATAATTCGGCGAATTGGGCGCGCATGCGTTGCCGCAAAGGCTTGGCGAGAACCGTAAAGTTTTCAGAAAATGCCCCGATTCGGGCTCTGTTCGGGAAAACGTGCCGATTTAATTCAAGAATATCGCGGCAAGAATTTCCGATTATTTTTCGAAATACTTGTGCGCTTGAGGATCAATTTTCTTACCGCTTCAATAGCGTCATGCAACGTTTGAATCGAATGTGCGGCACGGGCTGCACGAGGAGCTGTTCGGCAAACGCCTGTTCAAAGAGGAAGCGAACATGTTGAGCGTGCTGGCGAGAGTCATCGATATCGCGATGGTCGTGTTGGGGGCGTTGATCGCCGCCGCGCTGCACGACGGCAGCATCTGGCTCAACGATCTGCAGCGCACGACGGTGTTGTTCGACTGCCTGCTGGTCGTCGTGTTCTTTCCGGCGATGGGAATCTATCAGTCGTGGCGCGGCAAGCGTCTCGTCGGGCTGGTGGGGCGGGTCGCATTCGCGTGGCTGGTGGTCGAGCTCGCCGGCATCCTGATGAGCTTCAGCTTTCACCAGTCGGGCGATCTGTCGCGGCTGTGGCTCGGCTACTGGGCGCTCGTGACGATGGCGCTGCTCGCGGGCTCGAAGGCCTGCGTGCACGTCGTGCTGCGGCAACTGCGGCGCGGCGGCTACAACCTGAAGGCGGTCGCGATCGTCGGCGGTACGCCGGCCGCGCGGCGGCTGATCGCGCAGATGCGGGCGCGCCCGGAAGCGGGCTTCAACCCGGTGTGCGTATACGACGAAAGCGAAGTGCCGGGCGAAGTCGCGCTCGACGACGTGCGCATCGAGCGGCAGTTCGAATCGCTGGTGTGGCTGGTGCGCAGCCGCGCGATCAGCGAGCTGTGGCTCACGCTGCCGATCACGGAGGAGCGCCGGATTCACCAGATCGTGACGGTGTTCCGCCACGACTTCGTGAATATCCGCTTCATTCCGGACGTGCGCACGCTGTCGTTCTTCAACCAGGAAGTGGTCGAGGTGCTCGGCGTGCCGGCGATCAACCTCGCGGCGTCGCCGATCACCGACGTGCGGATCCTGCCGAAGTTCGTGTTCGACCGGCTGTTCGCGCTGGCGGCGCTCACGGCGCTGGCGCCGCTCATGCTGCTGATCGCGTGCCTGATCAAGCTGACGTCGCGCGGGCCGGTGTTCTTCCGCCAGAAACGCAAGGGCATCGACGGGCACGAGTTCGAGATCTACAAGTTTCGCTCGATGAAGGTGCATCAGGAAGTCGCGGGGCAGGTCACGCAGGCGACCAAGAACGACACGCGCGTGACGCCGGTCGGCCGCTTCCTGCGCCGCACGAGCCTCGATGAACTGCCGCAGTTCATCAACGTGCTGAAGGGCGAGATGTCGGTCGTCGGCCCGCGGCCCCATGCGCTCGCGCACGACGACATCTACAAGGATCTGGTGAAGGGCTACATGTTCCGCTACCGGATCAAGCCGGGCATCACCGGGTGGGCGCAGATCAACGGCTTTCGCGGCGAGACCGATCAGATCGAGAAGATGATGGGGCGCGTGAAGCTCGATCTGTACTACATGCAGAACTGGTCGTTCTGGCTCGACATCAAGATCGTCGTGCTGACGCTCTGGAAAGGCTTCACCGGCAGCAACGCTTATTGACGCAGCGCCCGCGCAGGCGTTCCGGTTTTACGAATTTCGAATCATTGGTCACGAGGTCCGACACATCATGAATCTGACTATCATCGGCAGCGGTTACGTAGGACTTGTCACCGGCGCCTGTCTCGCCGACATCGGCCACGACGTGTTCTGTCTCGACGTCGATCAGGCGAAGATCGACATCCTGAACAACGGCGGCGTGCCGATCCACGAGCCGGGCCTCAAGGAAGTCATCGCGCGCAACCGCGCGGCGGGCCGCCTGCGCTTCTCGACCGACATCGAGGCCGCGGTCGCGCACGGCGACGTGCAGTTCATCGCGGTCGGCACGCCGCCCGACGAGGACGGCTCGGCCGACCTGCAGTACGTGCTCGCGGCGGCGCGCAACATCGGCCGCTACATGAAGGGCTTCAAGGTGATCGTCGACAAGTCGACGGTGCCGGTCGGCACGGCCGAGCGCGTGCGCGCGGCGGTCGCCGACGAACTCGCGAAGCGCGGCGACGACCCGATGTTCTCGGTCGTGTCGAATCCGGAATTCCTGAAGGAAGGCGCGGCGGTCGACGATTTCACGCGGCCGGACCGCATCGTGATCGGCTGCGACGACGACGTGCCGGGCGAGCGCGCGCGCGAACTGATGAAGAAGCTCTATGCGCCGTTCAACCGCAACCACGAACGCACGCTGTACATGGACGTGCGCTCGGCCGAATTCACGAAATACGCGGCGAACGCGATGCTCGCGACGCGCATCTCGTTCATGAACGAGCTCGCGAACCTGGCCGACCGCTTCGGCGCGGACATCGAGGCCGTGCGCCGCGGGATCGGCTCCGATCCGCGCATCGGCTACCACTTCCTGTATGCGGGCTGCGGCTACGGCGGCTCGTGCTTCCCGAAGGACGTCGAGGCGCTGATCCGCACGGCCGACGAGCATGGCCAGTCGCTGCAGATCCTGAAGGCCGTGTCGTCGGTCAACGCGACGCAAAAGCGCGTGCTCGCCGACAAGATCGTCGCGCGCTTCGGCGAGGACCTGAGCGGCCGCACGTTCGCGCTCTGGGGCCTGGCATTCAAGCCGAACACCGACGACATGCGCGAAGCGCCGAGCCGCGAGCTGATCGCCGAGCTGCTGTCGCGCGGCGCGCGCATCGCCGCCTACGATCCGGTCGCGCAGCAGGAAGCGCGCCGCGTGCTCGCGCTCGATCTCGCCGATCACCCGAGCTGGCTCGAACGCCTGACCTTCGTCGACGACGAGGCGCAGGCCGCGCGCGATGCCGACGCGCTCGTGATCGTCACCGAATGGAAGGCGTTCAAGAGCCCGGATTTCATCGCGCTCGGCCGGCAGTGGAAGTCGCCGGTGATCTTCGACGGCCGCAACCTGTACGAGCCGGAGGCCATGAGCGAGCAGGGTATCGAATACCACCCGATCGGCCGCCCCGGCTCGCGTCAGGCGGTGGCCGCCCGCGTGTCGGGCGCCGCGCGCGCGAACGCGTAACCCGCGCGTCACCGTTTCCCGTTACCCGATTCGAGACGCCATGTTCCGCAACATCCTGATCGTCTGTCACGCGAACGTCTGCCGCAGCCCGGCAGCGGAAATGCTGTTCAAGTCGCACACCGCGTCGCGCGGCGGCCCGCGCGTGACGTTCCACTCCGCGGGCGTGCGCGCGAACGACGGCGACGGTATCGATCCGGTGATGCGGCAACTGCTCGCCGAGCGCGGCGTCGATGCGACGACGCATCGGTCGCGTCGGCTGTCGCGCCGGCTCGTGCGCGACGCCGACCTGATTCTCGTCAGCGAGCGCGGACAGATCGCGGCCGTCGAATCGGTCGATCCGTTCGCGCGCGGCAAGGTTCACCTGCTTGGCAAGTGGGAGGACGCCGAGATCGCGGATCCGCATGGCGGCCCCGAGGCCGACTATCGCGAGAGCTACTCATTGATCGAACGTCTGGTTCAAGGATGGCTGCAAAAACTATGCTGAAACGTCCCATGCGCCCGCTGGCGCTTGCCGTCGCGATGACGACATTCCTGTCGGCCTGCGCGACCGCGCCCGGCAACTATCTCGATTCGTCGAACCTGAAGGACGAAGGCCGCCAGGGCCAGGCCGAAACCTATCCGGTTCATTACATCGACGCGAAGCTGGTGATGGATCAGCTGCAGAAGCAGCAGGTCGAGCATCCGCTGCCGCCGGGCCGTTACACCGATCCGTCGCAGTACGTCTACCGCGTCGGCCCGCAGGACATCCTCGGCGTCACGGTGTGGGATCACCCCGAGCTGACGACGCCGCAGGGCCAGTCGTTCTCGAGCGGCGGCAACACGACGCAGACGGTCGCGGGCGCGCTCCAGCAGCCGTATACGACCGCGCTGCCGGGTCAGGCCGATCCGTACGGCCAGACCGTGTCCGCCGACGGCTCGATCTTCTTCCCGTTCGTCGGCCGCATACACGTGGCGGGCAAGACGGTCGCGCAGATCCGCGAGCAGATGGCGTCCACGCTCGCGCGCTATGTGAAGAATCCGCAGCTCGACGTGCGCGTGCTGTCGTTCCGCAGCCAGAAGGTGCAGGTGACGGGCGAGGTGAAGCAGCCGGGCCCGCTCGCGGTGAGCGACGTGCCGCTGACGCTGGTCGACGCGATCTCGCGCTCGGGCGGCTCGACCAACGAGGCCGACCTGCAGCGCGTGCGCCTGACGCGCGACGGCAAGCTCTACACGCTCGACGCGAACGGCGTGCTCGATCGCGGCGAAGTGAAGCAGAACGTGATGCTGCAGCCGGGCGACATCGTCAACGTGCCGGACCGCAGCGACAGCCGCGTGTTCATCATGGGTGAGGTCAAGACGCCGGTCACGGTGCCGATGCTCAAGGGCAGGCTGACCATCGCCGACGCGCTGACGGCCGGCGGCGGCATCCTCGACACCGATGCGAACCCGCGCAAGATCTACGTGATGCGGGGCATGCGTGACAACCCGACGAAGCCGGAAGTGTACCGCCTCGACATGACGCAGCCGGATGCGCTGATGCTGTCGAGCCGCTTCCCGCTCCAGCCGCTCGATGTGGTCTACGTCAGCACGGCCGGCTCGGTGCAGTTCAACCGTGTGCTGCAGCAGGTGTTGCCGACGATCCAGACGATCTTCTACATGCGGCAGATCACGCGCTGATAGCCCGCCGGGGCGGCACCTGCCCCCCGGCACCACTCAAGCGGGAACGAATGGTGAACACGCAAGCAAAACACACCTACGCGGGTCCGGCCGCGAAAACCGACGAAGAGGACGTCGTCCTCGGCCAGTTGCTCCAGGTGATCATGGACGACATCTGGCTGCTGCTCGGCGTCGCGGTGACCGTCATCGCGCTCGCCGGCCTGTACTGCTACGTCGCGAAGCCGGTCTATCAGGCCGACGTGCACGTGCGGGTCGAGGGCAACGACAGCACGACGCAGGCGCTCACGCAGACGCAGACGGGCGCGATGATCAACAGCGGTCCGCAGCAGGCGCCGACCGATGCGGAAATCGAGATCATCAAGAGCCGCGGCGTCGTCGCGCCGGTCGTCGAGGAGTTCAAGCTGAACTTCTCGGTCGTGCCGAAGACGATGCCGCTGATCGGCAGCCTGGCCGCGCGCATCGCGACGCCGGGCGAGCCGTCGCGCGCGTGGTTCGGCCTGAGGTCGTACGCGTGGGGCGGCGAAGTCGCCGATATCGACTCGATCAACGTCGTGCCCGAGCTCGAAGGCAAGAAGATGACGCTGACCGCCGGCCCGAACGGCACCTACACGGTGGTCGACCAGAACGGCCGCCGCCTGTTGTCGGGCCGGGTCGGCGAATCGGAGCAGGGCGGCGGGCTCACGCTGCTCGTGCAGAAGCTCGTCGCGCGTCCGGGCACGCAGTTCACGGTGGTCCGCTACAACGATCTCGACGCGATCACCGGCTTCCAGTCGGGCATCCAGGTGAGCGAGCAGGGCAAGCAGACGGGCGTCGTGCAGATCTCGCTCGAAGGCAAGAATCCGGACCAGACGGCCGCGATCGCGAACGCGCTCGCACGGTCGTACCTGAACCAGCACGTGATCGCGAAGCAGGCCGAAGCGACCAAGATGCTCGATTTCCTGAAGGGCGAGGAACCGCGCCTGAAGGCCGACCTCGAGCGTTCGGAAGCCGCGCTGACGCAGTATCAGCGCACGTCCGGCTCGATCAACGCGAGCGACGAGGCGAAGGTCTACCTGCAGGGCAGCGTGCAGTACGAGCAGCAGATCGCCGCCCAGCGCCTGCAGCTCGCGTCGCTCGCGCAGCGCTTCACCGACTCGCATCCGATGGTGATCGCCGCGAAGCAGCAGCTTGCCGAACTGCAGGGCGAGAAGGACAAGTTCAGCAACCGCTTCCGCAGCCTGCCGGCGACCGAAGTGAAGGCCGTCCAGCTCCAGCGCGACGCGAAGGTCGCCGAGGACATCTACGTGCTGCTGCTGAACCGCGTGCAGGAGCTGTCGGTGCAGAAGGCCGGCACGGGCGGCAACATCCACCTCATCGACTCGGCGTTGCGCCCGGGCGACCCGATCAAGCCGAAGAAGGTGCTGATCCTGTCGGCCGCGGTGTTCCTGGGGCTGATCCTCGGCACCGGCATCGTGTTCCTGCGCCGCAACCTGTTCCAGGGCATCGAGGATCCGGACCGCGTCGAGCGGACGTTCAACCTGCCGCTGTACGGGCTGGTGCCGCAAAGCGCCGAGCAGGTGAAGCTCGACGCGATGGCCGAGAAGGGCGGCGGCCGTGCGCGGCCGATCCTCGCGAGCCTGCGCCCGAAGGACCTGAGCGTCGAAAGCATGCGCAGCCTGCGCACCGCGATGCAGTTCGCGATGATGGACGCGAAGAACCGCGTGATCGTGCTGACCGGCCCGACGCCGGGTATCGGCAAGAGCTTCCTGACGGTCAACCTCGCGGTGCTGCTCGCGCATTCGGGCAAGCGCGTGCTGCTGATCGACGCCGACATGCGCCGCGGGATGCTCGACCGCTACTTCGGCCTCACCGCGCAGCCGGGCCTGTCCGAGCTGCTGAGCGATCAGTCGCCGCTCGAGGACGCGATCCGCGAGACGCCGGTGCAGGGCCTGTCGTTCATCTCGGCCGGCACGCGCCCGCCGAACCCGTCGGAGCTGCTGATGTCGACGCGTCTGCCGCAATACCTCGAAGGGCTCGGCAAGCGCTACGACATCGTGCTGATCGACTCGCCGCCGGTGCTGGCGGTGACCGACGCGACCATCATCGGCCGCATGGCCGCCGCGACCTTCCTGGTGCTGCGCTCGGGCATGCATACCGAAGGCGAGATCGCCGACGCGATCAAGCGCCTGCGCACCGCGGGCGTCGATCTGGAAGGCGGGATCTTCAACGGCGTGCCGCCGAAGGCGCGCGGCTACGGCCGCGGCTATGCGGCCGTCCACGAATACCTGAGCGCCTGATCTGCGTGGCGCGTAACCGGGTGGGCGGCATGTGCCGCCGGCCCGGCCGACTGGAGAACCTCGAATGAAAATTTCCGTGCTCGTTCCGACCTTTCGGCGCCCGGCCGACCTCGCGCGCTGCCTCTCGGCGCTGCAGCGCCAGCAGCGGCTGCCCGACGAGGTGATCGTCGTCGCGCGCCCGGAGGACGACGCCACGCACGAGCGCCTCGCCGATCCGTCGGTCGGCGGCGCGCTGCCGCTGCGGATCGTGCCGGTCGACGTGCCCGGGCAGGTCGCCGCGCTGAACAAGGGGCTCGACTCGGCGAACGGCGACATCGTCGCGATCACCGACGACGATGCGGCGCCGCGCGCCGACTGGCTCGCGCGCATCGAAGCCGCGTTCCTGGCCGATCCGCGCGTGGGTGCGGTCGGCGGCCGCGACTGGGTGCACGAGAAAGGCCGCGTGCTCGACGAGTCGCGCGAGCGCGTGGGCCAGCTCACGCTGTCCGGCAAGATCGTCGGCAACCATCATCTGGGCGTCGGCGGCGCGCGCGAAGTCGACATGCTGAAAGGCGCGAACATGAGCTACCGCCGCGCCGCGATCGAACGGCTGCGCTTCGACACGCGGCTGCGCGGCGCCGGTGCGCAGGTGCACAACGACATGGCATTCAGCATGCACGTGCAGCGCGAAGGCTGGAAGCTCGTCTACGACCCGGCGATCGCGGTCGATCATTTTCCGGCCGAGCGTTTCGACGACGACCGGCGCGATGCCGCATCGCTGAATGCGATCAGCAACGGCGCGTACAACTTCCACCTGATCCTGCGCGAGCATCTGCCGCCGCTGCGGCGCGAGCTCGCGTGGTGGTGGTGGACGCTGATCGGCACGCGCGTCTATCCGGGCTTCGCGCACGTGCTGCTGTCGCTGCATACCGCGCAGCGCGAACGCGTGCGCGAGCACTGGCGCGCGGTGCGCCGCGGCGCACGCGATGCGCGCCGCGCCAACCTTGCCCCCCATCGCGCGGCGATGCCGCCGGTGACGTCTTGAACGAGCCGCGCACGACGCATGGCCACCCCCGGAGGGCTTGACATGGTACGACCCCCGCATCTTCCTGAAGCCTGCCTGTCGGGGCATCCCACGGCACGGCGGAGGCTGACATGACTTCAACGAAGGTTCACGTCCACCTGTTTTACGGCGCCGATCCGCGTACCTACCGGAAAGGCGAGGACATCGGCTGCCTGTACGGCTATCACCACGCCGAATCCGACGAATTCCGCCTGACCTATTCGCAGGATAGCCGCGAGAACCGCGTCGCGAGCCTCGCGCGCCGTGCGCTGAAGGCGGCGCTCGGTTTCGACGTCGTGCATGCGTGGCGCAATCGCGCCGCGCTGCTGGACACCGACGTGATCTGGACGCACACCGAGCAGGAGCACCTCGCCGCGGCGCTGGTCCTCAAGCTCGCCGGCGCGCGGGGCAAGCACCCGCTGCTGCTCGCGCAGAGCGTGTGGCTGTTCGACAAGTGGAACACGTTCGGCGGCGCGCGCCGCTGGCTGTATCGCAAGCTGCTCGCCCGTGCCGACGCGTTGACGACGCTCGCCCGCGACAACGCCGAGCTGTGCCGCCGCTATCTCGGGCGCGACGCGGAGTTCGTCTACTACGGGCTGAACACGCAGGATTTCCCACCGGTCGAGCCGCGGCAGTGGCAGCCGAACCGGCCGCTGCGGATCGCCGCGATCGGCAACGACCGCGACCGCGACTGGCGCACCTTCCTCGCCGCGTTCGGCGGCGACGAGCGCTACGACGTGCGGCTCGCGACGCGCCGCCGCGTGCCGCGCGAGTGGCATGCACCGAACGTGAAGATCGGCTCGGCATCGGGCCTCGCGAAGCAGCACGAGCTGTACGCATGGGCCGACGTGATCGTCGTGCCGCTGCGGCCGAACTTCCACGCGTCGGGCATCACCGTGATGCTCGAGGCGGCGGCGGTCGGCAAGCCGATGATCGTGTCCGACGTCGGCGGGCTCAGCGACTACTTCCCGCACGACACGGCCGCCTACGTGCCGGCGTTCGATGCCCAGGCGATGCGCCAGGCGGCCGACCGCTTCGTGGCCGATCCGCTCGCCGCGCTCGACTGCGCGCGCGCCGCGGCCGCGTGCCTGCGCGAGCGCGACCTGACCACGCAGGCGTTCGCCGAGCAGCACGTGCGGATCACGCGCGACATGCTGCGCCGGCGTCGCACGCCGGCGGCCGCCGGCCTCGCGATGCCGCTCGCGGATTCGCGTCCTTCGTCGCGGTGAGAGCGGATCGATGAGCACGATTGCCGCCGAACGCGAACCGTCGCGCAACCGCCGCTGGCTGCCCGAGCGCAAGCACTGGGTCGGGCAGGCCGGGCTGTGGACGTTTACCGCCGCGCTGATCGCCATTCACCAGGGCAAGGTGCTGACGCTCGCGTTTCCGGTGCTGGCCATCGCGGTCGGCATCTGGCTGTATTTCAAGAGCCCCGCGCGCTACGTCGGCTTCATGTGGTGGGTGTGGTTCCTGAGCCCCGAAGTGCGGCGGCTCGCCGACTGGTCGAAGGGCGCGTTCACGCCCACCAGCCTGATCCAGGTCGCGCCGCTCGCGGTGACGATGATCGCCGCGTTCGGATTGATCAGGCATTACCGCGTGCTCGCGCAGCGGCGCGGGATTCCCGTGCTGCTGATGCTGTTCGGGCTGGCGTACGCGTATCTGGTCGGCATCGTGTCGAGCGGCGTGATGGCCGCGACCTACGACCTCGCGAACTGGGTGTACCCGGTGCTGATCGGCTTTCACATCATGGTGAACTCGCGCGACTATCCCGAGTACCGCGACGTGCTGCTGTCCACGTTCATGTGGGGCGCGGCCGTGATGGGCGTGTACGGGGTCGTGCAGTACTTCGTGATGCCGCAGTGGGACGTGCTGTGGATGATCGGGTCGAACATGGGTTCGCAGGGCGAGCCGGTGCCGTACGGCGTCCGGGTATTCAGCACGATGAACTCGTCGGGGCCGTTCGCGTTCGCGATCATGGGCGCGCTGGTGTTCGTGTTCGCGGCGCCGCAGAAGGTGCGCTGGTTCGCGGGCGCCGCCGGCTTCGTGTCGTTCGCGCTGTGTCTCGTGCGCTCGACCTGGGGCGGCTGGGTGATCGCGCTCGCGATCCAGCTCCTGCAGTCGAGCAACCGCGTGCGGATGCGGATCCTGATCAGCGGCGTCGTGCTGGTCGGGCTGTGCGTGCCGCTCCTGACCGTCGGCCCGGTGGCCGACCGGCTCGGCGCGCGTCTGCAGTCGATCACGAACCTGAAGGACGACCGCAGCTACGACGACCGCAACAAGTTCTACGCAACCTTCGCGCAGACGGCGTTCACCGACGTCGCCGGCGAAGGGATGGGCGCGACCGGCGCATCCACGAAGCTGTCGAGCGACAGCGGCGAGCTCGGCAAGTACGGCAGCTTCGACAGCGGCGTGATGAACGTGCCGTTCGTGCTCGGCTGGCCCGGCACGCTGCTGTACCTGGCGGGCGTCGTGATGCTGCTCGGCCGCACGCTGCGCGCGGCGTTCAAGCTGCGCAAGGACAAGTTCGTCGGCGCATGCCTGAGCCTGTGCCTGTCGGTGTTCGCGATGCTCGTGTTCACGAACTCGCTGATCGGCACGGGCGGCTTGCTGCTGTTCACGGCCATTTTTTCAATACTATCCGCGGCGCACTGGCAGAAGGCGCAGCGCCTGCTGGCCGCCGCGCATTCACGGGGAGGCGACCATTGAGAATCGCGATCGTCACGCACGTCGTGCGACATAACGACGGCCAGGGCCGCGTCAATTACGAAATCGCGCGCGCGGCGCTGGCGGAAAACTACGAGGTCACGCTGGTCGCGTCGCATGTCGCGCCCGAGCTGCTGGCCGACCCGCGCGTGCGCTGGGTGCCGGTGAAGGTCGGTCGCTTCTGGCCGTCGAATCTCGTCAAGCAGCAGGTGTTCGCGCTGAAGAGCGCGTGGTGGCTGCGCGCGCATCGCGGCGAGTACGACGTGCTGCACGTGAACGGCTTCATCTCATGGATCCGCGCCGACGTGAATACCGCGCACTTCGTGCACGGCGGCTGGTTCAAGAGCCCGTACTACCCGTTCGGGCTGACGAAGGGAATGTGGTCGGCCTACCAGTACGTCTATACGCGCGTGAACACCGCGCTGGAGCGCTGGGCGTACCGGCGTTCGCGCGCGATCACCGCCGTGTCGCAGAAGGTGGCCGACGAGATCGCCGGGCTCGGCATCGACAGCCGCAAGATCAGCGTGATCTACAACGGCGTCGACGGCAGCGCATTCGCGGGTGCGCAGGCCGATCGCGCGGCGTTCAAGCTGCCGGACGACGCGTTCCTGCTGCTGTTCGTCGGCGACCTGCGCACGCCGCGCAAGAACCTCGGCACCGTGCTCAAGGCGCTGACGAAGCTGCCGGCCAACGTCCATCTCGCGGTGGCCGGCTATCTGCCCGGCAGCCCGTATCCGGACGAGGCGCGCGCGCTCGGCATCGATTCGCGCGTGCACTTTCTCGGTCTCGTGAAGAACATGCCGACGCTGATGAGTTCAGTCGATGCGTACGTGTTTCCGTCGCGCTACGAGGCGATGAGCCTGTCGCTGCTGGAGGCGATGGCGGCCGGGCTGCCGGTCGTCACCGCACGAACGGCGGGCGGCGCGGAAATCATCACGCGCGAGTGCGGGATCGTGCTCGAGGATCCGGACGATCCGGCAGCGCTCGCGCAGGCGATCGGTTCGCTCGCGGCGTCGCGCGACACCTGCCGCGCGATGGGCGACGCGGCCCGCGAATTGATGACCCGTTTCGGCTGGGCCCATATGGGCGCCCAGTACGTCGCGCTCTACCGGCGCATCGGCCAACCCTCGCAGCCGTCCGCCTTCGAGCGGGTCGAGCATGCGGTCACGCAGGAGCAATCGTGATGTCCCAATCTTCCCGGCCGATCAAATCGTTGCAGATCGGCATGCACTGGTTCCCCGAACGTGCGGGCGGCCTCGACCGGATGTACTACTCGCTCGTCGGCGCGCTGCCCGGGGCGGGCGTCGAGGTGCGCGGGCTCGTCGCCGGCTCGCCGAAGGTCGCCGACGACACGGGCGGTGCGATCCAGGGCTTCGGGCCCGCGTCGCAGCCGCTCGCGCGCCGGATGCTCGCCGCGCGCCGCGCGTTGCGCGACGAGATCCGCAGCGAGCGGCCGGACGTGATTTCGTCGCACTTCGCGCTGTACACGTTCCCGGGCCTCGACGTGACGCGCGGGATTCCGCAGGTGTCGCACTTCCAGGGGCCGTGGGCCGACGAAAGCCAGGTCGAGGGCGCCGCGTCGCTCGGGCAGCGCGCGAAGCGCTATCTCGAACAGGCCGTCTATACGCGCTCGTCGCGGCTGATCGTGCTGTCGCAGGCATTCGGCCAGATCCTGACGAACCGCTACGGGATCGAACCGTCGCGCGTGCGTGTGATTCCCGGCTGTGTCGATACCGCGCAGTTCGACACGCCGCTCACGCCCGGCGAGGCGCGGCACAAGCTGCAACTGCCGCAGGACCGGCCGATCGTGCTGGCCGTGCGCCGGCTCGTGCGGCGCATGGGGCTGGAGGATCTGATCGACGCCATCGGCGTCGTCAAGCAACGGCACCCGGACGTGCTGCTGCTGATCGCCGGCAAGGGCAAGATCGGCGAGGAATTGCAGCAGCGCATCGATGCGGCGGGGCTGCGGGACAACGTGAAGCTGCTCGGCTTCGTGCCCGACAACCATCTCGCGGCGCTGTACCGCGCGGCAACGGTCAGCGTCGTGCCGACGGTCGCGCTCGAGGGCTTCGGGCTGATCACCGTCGAATCGCTCGCGTCCGGCACGCCGGTGCTGGTCACGCCGGTCGGCGGGTTGCCCGAGGCGGTGGCCGGGCTGTCCGACGATCTCGTGCTGCCGTCGACCGGCGCGGATGCGATCGCGGAAGGGCTCGGCGCGGCGCTGTCGGGCGGGATCAAGCTGCCGGACGAAGCCGCGTGCAAGCGCTATGCACGCGAACACTTCGACAACGCGGTGATCGCGCGGCGGGTCGCCGGCGTGTACCAGGAGGCGATCCAGGCGGCGGGGTAAGGGAACGCGGTGCGCCGCCGCAGGATTGCGAGCGGCGCGCGTGTGGGCGTACGGTTCGCGAACTGGACACTCACGCCGGACGCCTGCGCCGGGCACCAAAGCCGCACACCCAGGCCGGACATCCCAGCCTGGCATCCAAGCCGCACACCCAGGTCGGACACCCAAGCCTGGCACCCCGGCCAGGCACCCAGGCCAGACACCCAAGCCGGACACCCGAGCCGCACACCCGAGCCGCACACCCGAGCCGCACACCCGAGCCGGACACCCAAGCCGGACACCCAAGCCGGACACCCAAGCCGGACACCCAAGCCGGCTCGCCCGATTCGGGCGAGCCGGCTTTTTGTCGTTTGCTGCCGGACTCGCCGTGATTCGCCCGCCGTTTTCGACAGGCGTCATGCACGCCTGAGCGTCACGGCCCAAACGGCGAACGCGACGACGCTGACCGCCGCGCCGAGCCCGCAAACGCCGATCCATCCGGCGTGCGCATACATCATCGTCGACGCGATCGCGCCGAGCCCGCTGCCGACCGAATAGAACAGCATGTAGCAGCCGACGAGGCGGGCATGCGCGTCGGGCCGCGCGCCGAGGATCATGCTCTGGTTCACGACGTGGACGGCCTGCCCGCCGACGTCGAGCAGCACGATGCCGATGACCAGCAGCGCGATCGACGTGCCGGCGAACGCGAGCGGCAGCCACGAGAGCGCGAGCAGCGCCAGCGCGGCGCCCGTCGTCGCTTCGCCGAGCTCGCGATCCGCGAGCCGGCCCGCGCGCGCGGCGGCCGCCGCGCCCAGGGCGCCGACGAGCCCGAACGCGCCGATTTGCGTATGCGACATCGCATGCGGCGGCGCGCTCAACGGCAGGACGAGCGCGCTCCAGAAGATGCTGAACGCCGCGAACATCAGCAGCGCGATCGCCCCGCGCACGCGCAGCACGCGCTCGGTGCGCAGCAGCGTGACCATCGACCCGAGCAGCGCCGTATAGCCGATGCGTTCGCGCGGCGCATCGGCATCGGGCAACAGCCGCGCCAGCGCGACGAGCATCGCGATCGCGAGCGCGCCCGACACCAGATAAACCGCACGCCAGCCGGCGATATCCGTGACGACACCCGCGAGCGAGCGCGCGGCCAGCAGGCCGATCACGACGCCGCCCTGTGCCGCGCCCACCACGCGGCCGCGCTCGCCGGCACCCGCAAGCGCGGCCGAGCAGGCGATCAGCCCTTGCGTCATCGCGGTGCCGAGCAGCCCGACCGCGACCATGCCCGCGAGCAACGCGATGCGCGTCGACGAGGCGGCCACGCCAATGCACGCCGCCGTCAGCAGCAGAAGCTGAACGGTGATCAGGCGCTTGCGGTTCAGCAGATCGCCGAGCGGCACGACGAACAGCAGCGCGAGCGCGCAGCCGAGCTGTGTCGCGGTGATCACGCCGCCGACCGCCGCCTGCGATACGCCGAAGTCGCGGGCGATCGAATCGAGCAGCGGCTGCGCGTAGTACACGTTCGCGACGCTCGCGGCGCAGCAGACGGCCAGCAGCGCGACGCGCGCCGTGGACACGCGTGTGTCATCGGCCGGGCGAGCGGCACTTGATGCCGCAGTCGACGCGACGGTTCCTGAACGACAAGACGATTCCATCGGTTGCCTCACGTAGGTGGTTGCAATTTGAAACTAGTTCGAGTGTAGGAAAAGTAGTTTTAAAATGCAACTTCATGAAGCGGCGGGCGATAGGCCCGCGCACGGATGGCCGGCGGCCCGGGCGGGCGGCCGGCGCGATAGCGGAGAGCAATATGGCCAGGCAGAGAAGTCTTGCGGATTCACCGTGCCCGGTGGCGCGGGCGACCGATATCGTCGGCGATCGCTGGGCGTTGCTGATCGTGCGCGACGCGTTCGACGGCGTGCGCCGGTTCGGCGATTTCCGCGCGAGCCTCGGCGTCGCGAGCAACATCCTGTCGGACCGACTCAGGATGCTGGTGGAGGCCGGCGTGTTCGACGTCGTGCCCGCGTCGGACGGCAGCGCGTATCAGGAATACGCGTTGACGAAGAAGGGCGAGGGGCTGTTTCCGGTGATCGTGATGCTGCGTCAGTGGGGCGAGGCGAACCTGTTCGCGCGCGGCGAGCCGCATTCGGTGCTGGTCGAGCGCAAGACGGGCCGCGCGATCCGCAAGCTCGCGCTGCGGCACGACGACGGCCGGCCGCTGAAGGCGTCGGAGACGGTCGTGCGGAAGGTGGATGACGAGGAGGGTGCGACACGGGGGTGAAGGCCGGTCGTACCGTTCAATCGACGGACGATGCCGCCCCACGCGCGGCCGATGCGCTGCGATGTGCGCATTCGGCCTGATCGGCGTCGCGAGCACTGCAGCCGCGACGCGCAGCGCCGCCCGACGCGAGCAGCAGCCGCAGCGGCGTCGACGCATCGATGAAATGCAGCGATCCGTAGCCGAACGCCGCGGCGGTTCGTGCGGCCGCGATCATCGGCATCGTCGGCGAGCCGCGCACGCAGCGCGGCGATGCGCGGGAACGCATCGCGCTCGACTACCGCGTGATAGTCGGCCCAGCGCGCGATCCCGGAGAAGTACGCGTCGTGCGGCCGAGGTTTCAGGAAGGCATGATGCGTCGATACGGTCGCCGGCTGCGATCCAATGCAATCGATTTACGCATGAACAAAGGCGGCTTGCCGCACCAGGCGACTGCGTTACAGCAGGCAGCGATCGTCCGGCGGAATCGCTCAGTGACGTTCGCCGCGCCAGCGCCCCGGCGCGACGCCGAAGCGCTTCGTGAACGCGTGCGTGAAGGTGCTCTGGTCGGCGAAGCCGACCATGCCTGCGATGTCGACGAGCGGATGGCGGCCGTCGGCGAGCAGCACGACCGCGGCGTCGAGCCGCAGCCGCTGCAGGTAGCGATGCGGGGTTTCGCCGAACGCGTCGACGAACAATTGATGAAACCGGCGCATGCCGTAGCCGCAGTGCGCGGCGAGATCGGCGATGCGTAGCGGCTCCGCGAGCCGGGCGCGCAGCCAGCGGTCGATGCGCGCGAAATCGAGGCCCGCCGCGGGGGCGGCGAGGCCGGTGTCGCCGAGCAGCGCGTCGCACAGACGCGCGGCGGCCTGCCACTGGAAGCGATGCGCACGCCGCGCGTCGCCAGCCGG
Organism: Burkholderia sp. SIMBA_062; assembly: GCF_046534765.1. Classification (NCBI taxonomy): domain Bacteria; kingdom Pseudomonadati; phylum Pseudomonadota; class Betaproteobacteria; order Burkholderiales; family Burkholderiaceae; genus Burkholderia; species Burkholderia sp. SIMBA_062. The sequence goes on along the minus strand of NZ_JAWRYD010000008.1, from coordinate 169,005 downwards.
CCCGTCGAGTTGCGCGGCGGCCGCCGCGACCTGCGCGACGAGCGACGTCAGCGCCGGGTCGATCGATACCGCACGCGCGCTGTCGAACAGCCGCTGCGGCACCGCGAGCGACGCGGCGGGCAGGTCGAGCACGAGCTGGCGATTGTCGCCGAGGCCCGCGTATTCATGGCGCGCGCCGGCTGGAATCAGCCAGGCCGCGTGCCGGTCGATGCGCTGGCCGACGCCGTCCACCGCCATCACCATCGCGCCGTCGACGCCGAGCACGACCTGGTGAAAGTCGTGCACGTCGGACGCTTCGCACGTGTCGTAACGGCGCAGCGCGATGGCGGGAGACGGGATGCGTTCCATCGGACGGAGGGGCCGGCCGGCGTCTTCGTCAGACGGCGAGCAGTTCGACTTCGAACACGAGCGTCGCGTTCGGCGGGATCACGCCGCCTGCGCCGCGCGGGCCGTAGGCGAGTTGCGGCGGGATCGTCAGGCGACGCACGCCGCCCACCTTCATGCCCTGCACGCCTTCGTCCCAGCCCTTGATGACCATGCCGCCGCCGAGCACGAACGCGAACGGGTCGTTGCGGTCCTTGCTCGAGTCGAATTTCTGACCGTCGGTCAGCCAGCCCGTGTAGTGGACGCTGACGGTCTGACCGGCTTGCGCTTCCGCGCCGGTGCCTTCGGTCAACTCTTCGATTTTGAGGCCCGATGCGGTCGTGGTGACAGACATGACTTCTCCTGAAAGGGGGTTGGGTAAAACCGCTATTGTAGGCGAGCGCGCAGCGGGCCGCCCTGCGTGGCGAAGGCCCGGCCGCACGTCAATTGCGGGTCGCCGGCAGGGCGGCCATGCATCTCGCGGGAAACGCGAATTGAACGCGCGTTTGAATTGTTCGCGAACTGGGTCGACGCAGTTGCGTCGCGCGACCGGTGCGCGCGTATGAATCGGTGCGTCGCCGCCGCTCGGCGTTGCGTTGAGCACCACCGCGCCGGGCCGCGAGACGCCCGTCACATGGGGCTTTCAAGCCGATTACGGTTCGCGCGTTGGGCGCCCGCCTGCCGGTCGCGCGCCGCTGTGCGCGTTCGAATCGCAGCACGCGCAAACGCCGTTCGAACGTCGTTTTTGCCGCGCCGCCGAGCGCGCCCTGTTTGGAAGCGCGCGTCTACCGCACGGCTTGCACGCGGCGCGGCCCCGAGCCTATCTTTACAGTTATCGATGTCAAGATTTCGGCGTTGCGCGATGCGCCGCCCGGGCCCCGCGCGGGCAAGGCCGCCACGGCTGCCACGGCCGCCCGGCCGCCCGAAAACAAGGAGAACGACGAACATGAAGTCAGCCGCTTCCGCCACCGCAGCCGAGGTGATGCCGGTGCGCCGCGACCTGCGCTTCGACCTGCCGGTCGAACGCGCGAAGGACTGGCACGGGCTCGGCCCGCACGTGACTCACTTCTTCAATGCGCTGTCGCTGCTGTTTCCGGCCGGCGAACGCTTTTTCATGGATTCGGTGCGCAACTATCGCGACCGGATCGACGATCCCGTGCTGAAGCGCCAGGTGCTCGGTTTCATCGGCCAGGAGGCGATGCATACGCGCGAGCACGTCGAATACAACGAGCTGATGCAGGCGAACCGGCTGCCCGCGCGCAAGCTCGACAAGCGCGTGTGGACAGTGCTCGGCTTTGCGAAGCGCGTGTTGCCGCATTCGGTGCAGCTCGCGCATACGGTGGCGGCGGAGCACTACACGGCCATGCTCGCGGACTGGATCCTGCGCGACCCGACGCGTCTCGCCGGCTCGGTCGAGGGCTACCGGCAGATGTGGGTATGGCATGCGCTGGAGGAAACCGAGCACAAGGCCGTGTCCTACGACGTGTGGAACGCCGTGATGAAACCGGGCCTGCGCCGGTACCTGATCCGCGTCGGCGTGTACCTGCTGACGACGCTGACGTTCTGGCCGACCGTGTTTCTGATCCACGTGACGCTGTTGTCGCGCGATCGCGACATCAGGCATCGTGTGCGCGGCATGCTGCGGATGATCGCGTTCCTGTACGGGCCGCGCCGCGGGTTGTTTCCGCGCATCGCGGGTGAGTGGCTGAGCTTTTTGCGGCCCGGCTTCCATCCGTGGGACCACGACAACCGCCATCACCTCTCCCGCGTCGACGCGCTCGTCGCCGCATACGGCGAACATGATGACGCGACGGCCGGCCGCGGCCGCGCCAACGCGCCGGCACCACTTGCACCGCTCGCATCGGGGCGCTGACCTGCCCGCCGCGCGATGCGGCGCGTGTTGCGTTCGTGCATCAACCCCGTTTAATTGACGATTGACCGGCATCAAGCGGAAACGATTGCGCGCGCGGGCGCCGGAGCTGCCGACCAGCCACGCCAGCGCATGCGGCCGGTCCGGTTCGGCATGCCCGGCATCGCGTGCCGACCCCGTGCGCCAGCACCGGCGCGGTTTCGCGCGTTCGTTATCCGTGCGGCCTTCTTCCGCGCCCGCCGCGCCACCGGGAAAACACCCATCTAGCCGCGCGTCGGCGGCATCGATATACCGTTCATGAAAGGAATCGTTCGGCGCACGATTATCGCCAGGGGGGATTTTATTCGTACGGAAATACGGCCAATATGTCGGTTCGATCGAGGTCCTTCGTACGCGCGGCGAGCCGGCGCACGATACCAACGCCAAGCGGGGAATAACGATGGTTGCAAGGTCACCCGACGCAAACGGGACGGCGGCGCCCGAGATACCGGTCGTATCCGTTACCGCCCCCGAGGCCGGACGCAAGCTGTTCGTGATCATGCGTTCGCCGGATGAGCCGTTGCTGGCGCAACTGCGCGGGCTCGGCTGGGATATCTCGGTCGCGAAGACGGCCGGCGCCGCGCAGAACATGACATCCGGCGTAAACGTCGCCGCCGGGCTCATCGATTTCTCGGGCTTCACGTCGCGCGACTATCCCGCGCTGAAGGCGTGCCTGAGCCAGGCGGCGATCGGCTGGATTTCCGTCGCGCAGGCCGGTGTCACGATCAGCCCTGCCGTACGCGAACTGATCCGCAGCTACTGTTTCGATTACGTGACACTGCCGTTGCCGCACGAATGGATTTCGCACGTGCTCGGCCATGCACGCGGAATGGCCGCGCTCGATCGCGTCGACGGCGCGGCATACGCTGCGTCGATCGGCGAGCACGGGATGATCGGCAACTGCGAAGCGATGCAACAGTTGTTCAGCACGATTCGCAAGGTCGCGAAAACCGACGCGAGCGTGTTCATCTCCGGCGAGTCGGGCACCGGCAAGGAGCTGACAGCGCTTGCGATCCACGAACGCTCGGCGCGCGGCAAGGGCCCGTTCGTCGCGATCAACTGCGGCGCGATTCCGCATCACCTGCTGCAGTCGGAACTGTTCGGCTACGAGCGCGGCGCATTCACCGGGGCGAACCAGCGGCGCGCGGGCCGGATCGAATCCGCGAACGGCGGCACGCTGTTTCTCGACGAAATCGGCGACATGCCCGTCGAAAGCCAGGCGAGCCTGCTGCGCTTCCTGCAGGAAGGGAGGATCGAGCGGCTCGGCGGCCAGGAATCGATTCCAGTCGATGTGCGGATCATCTCGGCGACGCACGTGGATCTCGACGGCGCGGTCGAAGCCGCACGCTTTCGCGCTGACCTCTATCACCGGCTCTGCGTGCTGCGTATTCACGAGCCGCCGCTGCGCGCGCGCGGCAAGGACATCGACATCCTCGCGCATTACGTGCTGCAGAAATACAAGGCCGACAGCGGCCGCAAGATCAGCGGCTTCACGTCGGCCGCGCTCGACGCGATGCGCCGCTACGAGTGGCCCGGCAACGTGCGCGAGCTGATCAACCGGGTGCGCCGCGCGATCGTGATGGCCGAGAGCCGGCTGCTGACGCCGAACGATCTCGGGCTCGAGACGCCGGGCGAAACGGAGCCCGTGACGCTCGAACAGGCGCGTTCGCTCGCCGAGCGCACCGCGATCGAGAACGCGCTGCTGCGCAACGATCACCGGATCAACAAGGCCGCCGCCGAACTCGGCATCTCGCGCGTGACGCTGTACCGGATGATGATCGAGCACGGGCTCAACGACCACGACAACAACGGCGACAACGGCGGGAAGGACGGTTCGCCGCCCGGCGACGCCGACCACCAGCGCGTCGGCTGACCGGCGGCAGGGAAACCTTCGCGGCCGGCCCGTGCACGCGGCCAGCGGCATGTAAAGGGCGTGAAACGTTTCCTGTCGGCAGCCGCGCGAATAGGCCCGGCAAACGTGGGCGGCGGCGTGCCGCCCGCGCCGGGAAAACTTTCCGGATCGTCCGCGCGCCTTGTCCGGCAGCGCATTGCCGACGCGCGACCGCGGCCGCCCGCGCGCGGCATGTTTCAGTTTCGTAACTTCCCGCCTGTCCCGCCCGATCCGGCCGCGGGCTTGTCCGACGAAAGCCTTGCGCGGCCGGCTTCATACGAAGCTGGCCCGCTCCTTGCGCAGATCGAGGTGCGAGAGTCGACGACGTGGCGTCCGGCGGTTCGGCAACGAAACTCCAGGAGCCGGCCAGGACGCAGCCCACGGGGATGACGGGCGGGACGGGGCAGCACTGCTCCGTTCCGCCCGGCAGGGCCGTCGTCGTCGGATCGTCGGGGCACCGGCGATGTCCGGTTGCCGGCACAGCAACAGCACAAATACGGGGTAGAAAAATGATGAACGATCGCCAAACGACGCGGGCGGCAAGCCGCGAACGCAATGACTCGCCCCATCGCCGGTCGTCCGCGCATCTTGCCGCCGGCCGGCATGCGTCGACAGGCCATCTCTGCGCGCCCGGCGCGAGGCGGATCCGGCTGACACCCGGTCATCCGCGCCGGGCCGGTACTTTTTCGCTGGCCAATCGGATCCGCCAGGGTATGTGCACCCGCGCGCCGGTTCGGCTGCGCCCGCTTTTCGCGTATTGACGGCGCACGCGAGCCATCGCCCGCGGAAGTCAACGGTTTGCAATCCGGATGAAACGCGGTGTCAGGCGGTGCGGTGTCAGGCGGTGCGGTATCACGCAGTACGACACGGTCGATGAAACCGGCGCGACGGCAAACGTCAGGGAGGCGTCGCCGTCCGGTGGTTGGGGGAGGGGCGGTCGGGCCGCGCGCGGCGGGCATTGCACCCGTCGCGCGCGACGCCGCTTCAGCCGCCGTAGATGTCGAAGTCGAAGTACTTCGACGCGAGCCGCTTGTAGGTGCCGTCCTTGACCATGTCGAGGATCGCGCGGTCGATCTTCGCCTTCAGATCGGTGTCTTCCTTGCGCAACCCGATGCCGGCGCCGATACCGAGCACCTTCTCGTCGATGAGTTCGGGCCCGACGAACTGGTAGCCCGCGCCGCGCGGCGACTTCAGGAACCCGATCGCGGCCTGCACCTCGTCCTGCAGCGCGGCGTCCAGGCGGCCCGACGTGAGGTCCGCATACACGCCGTCCTGGTTCTGGTACGCCACGACGTTCGCGCCTTGCTTCGCCCAGTACGCCTTCGCATACGCTTCCTGCGTCGTGCCCTGCTCGACGCCGATCGACTTGCCCTTCAGCGATTCGGCCGTCGGCAGCAGCGGCGAACCCTTCTTCACGACGAGCCGGGTCGGCTGGTTGTAGATCTTCGTCGTGAAGCCGATCTGCTCCGCGCGCTGCGGCGTGATCGACATCGACGACAGCACCGCGTCGAACTTCTTCGCCTTCAGCGCCGGGATCATTCCGTCGAAATCGTTCTCCAGCCACACGCACTTCGCCTTCAGCCGCGCGCAGATTTCGTTGCCGAGATCGATGTCGAAGCCGACGAGCTTGCCGTCGGGCGCCTTCGATTCGAACGGCGCGTAGCTGGCATCGGTGCCGAAGCGCAGCGTGGTCCAGTCCTTCGCGGCGGCGGGACCCGCCGATACCGCGAGCAGGGCGATCGAAACGGCGGCAATCAGTCTCTTCATGATGGTTCCTTGGCGTGGTCTATCCGGTTCTGGGCGACACGGTTGATGCCGACACACACCGCGTCACGATGCGCTGTCCGCACGGCCATTAACGCAGAAAATAAAATATTCGTCCAGAATGGACAAAAAATATCGCCTTGTCGAAAGAGATGCCGATCTCGGGGACGACCCTTGCAAAAATACCGAAATGGACTAATCTTGTTAGTGAATTCATTTCTAGACTAACGATCATGACACAGCCCGCCTTCGATCCGCATTCCGCCCCGCGGCTGGCTTCGGTCGCGCAGATGTCGGCGGCCGGCCTGCGTGCGTTCTTCAACATCGCGCGCGACTGGGAGCTGACGATCGACGAACAGATCGTGCTGCTCGGCTCGCCCGGCCGTTCGACGTTCTTCAAGTGGAAGGCAGCGCCGGAATCGGCGCGCCTGCCGCGCGATACGCTCGAGCGGCTATCGCTGCTGCTCGGCATCTACAAGGCGCTGCAGATCCTGCTGCCGCAGCCGGCCGCGGCCGATACCTGGGTCAAGCGGCCCAACGACGCAGCGCCGTTCGGCGGCAAGCGCGCGCTCGACCGGATGCTCGCCGGCAACGTCGGCGATCTGGTCGCCGTCCGGCAATATCTCGACGCGATGCGAGGTGGCTGGGCGTGACGATCCAGACCGAAGCGCCACACTGGCCCACGACCGTCGTCGACTGGGCGCCTGCCTATCGCGTGATTCCCACCCGTTTTCCCGCCATCAACCTGTTCGACCGCGTCGCGTCCGCGGAGGATTTCGATGCGCTCTATGCGCTCGAATCGCTGACCAACGACCGCATTCGCAATGAAGTCGGCACGCTCGAACTCGTGCCGCCGGCCGAGCGTCGCTACGGCCAGGGCTGGGGGCCGATCATGGCCGCGTTCACACACCTGAATCCGCAGGGCAGCCGCTTTTCCGACGGCAGCTACGGCGTGTTCTACTGCGGGCGGTCGCGCGATACGGCGATCGCCGAAACGCGCTATCACAGCGGGCTGTTCATGTCGGCGACGAAGGAGCCGCCGATGCGCCAGCAGATGCGGCTCTACACGGTGTACGCGCACGGCGAGGTCGCCGACGTGCGCACGTGGCCGCAGCGCAGCCCGGCGCTGCTCGATCCGCTCGATTACAGCGCGGGGCAGGCGCTCGGCCGCGTGGTGCGCCATGCGGGCGGCGCGGGCATCGTCTATCCGTCGGTGCGCGACCCGCGCGGCGAATGTCTCGCGGCGTTTCGCACGACGCTGCTGCGCGACTGTCATCACGCGGCGTATCTCGAATACAACTGGAACGGTTCCGCGGTCGATGCGGTGTTCGAGTTGAACCAGGTGGGCTAGCGGGGGCGGCTCGCGCGCGCAAACGCGTACGTACGCGTGCTCGCGCCAAGCCGTTGCCGCCCTATGGCAGCGGCAACTCGCCCGCATGACGGGCGCGCGCGTCGGCCTGGGTGAGCGACCACATGTCGCCCGTGCGCGGTTCGACGATCGTCAGGCGTCCGGACGGCGCGAAAGCGCCGGTATCGATGAACCATTGCGCGCCGATGCGCTGCGGCGCGCGCACGGGCGTATGACCGGTGCAGGTCAGCGACAGGCCGGCCTGCCGGGCCGGGTCGGCGAGCCCCTGGACCAGGTCGCGGCCCCACATCAGCCGCTCGCGCACGTCGTGCGAATAGCTGCCGGTGTCGAGTTCGGCGTCCGGACCGAAGAATTCCGCATGCAGCACGTTGAAGCGCGCGGCGCCGTCGCCGATCACGCGCACGAGCGGCAGCGCGTCGACGCGCGCCGCGTGCGCGTGCAGCCGTTCCGGCGGGAGATCGGCGCCCCAGTCGCCGCCGATCCCGCGCCATGCATCGGGCGACAGCTTGCCGCGCGACACGAGGCTCAGCACTTCTTCGTGATTGCCGCGCACCACATGGCACCACGGGCGGTCGAGCAGCGTGAGCGCGGTTTCGGACGCGGGGCCGCGGTCGACGAGATCGCCGACCGAGAACAGCCGGTCGCAAGCCGGATCGAAGCCGACGTCGTGCAGCAGCGCGCGCAGCACATCCACGCAGCCGTGCAGATCGCCGACGACGAAGTCGCGGCCGGCCGCGTTCGCGGGATGGTGGCAGAGGGCGGGTGTCATCCCGATATCTTAGGCGCTCGCGCCCATCGCAACGACATGCCGGAATGGCGATAATCGGGGCGGTAACCGCCGGCGATGCGCAGCGGGCCGCTCGCGCGCCGGCCGAACCTTTCCAACCGCTTTCGGAATCACACGATGACGCTTTATCCGCAGGTATTACGCAACCGGCCGCGCATGGTCGCCGCCTTCGTCGCGGGGGTGGCGTGCGCGGTGCTGCTGCCGTTCCAGTTGCGGCCGACCGCGCGTGCGCTGATCGGTTGGGATTGCACGGTCTGGCTGTATCTCGTGCTGATGTGGGTGCGCATGGTCACCGCGCATCATCACAAGGTGCGCGAAGTCGCGATTCGCGAGGACGAGAACGCGACGACCGTGCTGACCGTCATCTGCCTCGCGACGGTCGCGAGCGTCGCCGCGATCGCGATCGAGCTCGCGACCGCGAAGAGCGTCGGCTTTCGCGCGGGGCTCGGTCATTACGCGATCACGGCCGCGACGCTGTTCGGCGCGTGGTTCCTGATCCCGACGATCTTCACGCTGCACTACGCGCGGCTCTATTACGGCTCGCCGACCGGCGATCGCGCATTGCGCTTTCCCGACCGCCATCCCGAGCCCGACTACTGGGATTTCCTGTATTTCTCGTTCACGATCGCGGTCGCGTCGCAGACGGCCGACGTGTCGCTCGCGAACCGCTCCGCGCGCCGCGCGGTGCTCGCGCAGTCGATCCTGTCGTTCTACTTCAACATGGCCGTGCTCGGGCTGTCGATCAACGTCGCGGCGGGGTTGCTGAGCTGACGCGGGTTACTTGAGGAGTTCGTACGTGCCGCCGCGCTCGAGCGCGCGGCGGTAGGCGGGCCGCGCGAAGAACGGCATCGGCGCATGCGCGATGCGCAACGCCCGTCACCGGTCGTTGCGCCCCGTCACGCGGTGCGCCGCAGCGCGATCCACGCGCCCCAGAACAGGCTCGAGAAAAAGCGCAGCGGCGCATCGAAACCCGCATCGTCCAGCAGTTCGAACACGGCTTCCTCGGACGCCGGCGGGTCGGCGCCCTGCAGGATTTTCGCCAATTGCGCACGCACGGCGTCGGGCGTCGCGCCCTTCATGCGCCAGCGCTGCTGCCACGCATCGAGCAGGCGAGGGTGGTCCGCGTAGCGGCGATGGTTGCCTGCGATCACGAGCGGCGCGCCGGGCTTCAGGCGGCGCGCGATCGCGTCCAGCAGCGCGGCCTTCGCCGTGTCGCCGGGCACGTGATGCAGCACGCCGATCAGCGTCGCGCCGTCGAAGGCCGGCGCGTCGGGCAGCGCATCGATGCCGGCCTCGATGAAGTGCGTGCGGGCGGCGAAACCCGCCGCTTCGACGTTGGCGCGCGCGAGCGCGAGCATCGGCGTGGACGGATCGACGGCCGTGAACCGCCAGCCCGGCTCGAGCGCGGCGGGCACGCAGATTTCCTGCCCCGTGCCGCCTGCCCCCACGACGAGGATCCGCGCATCGGCCGCGCCGATCGACGATGCCAGCATGCACGCGGCGAGTTCATGGCATGCGTCGTAGCCGGCGAGCGCGATGCGGGATTGTTCGGCGTATTCGTGCGCGCGAGCCGGATCGAACTTCGCGGCGCTGGCGGGGAGTGACATGGCGGATGCCTCGGGTTCGGGCGCGGACGGGGTGTCCACGCGCATCGCACCGAGCGTAAGCGCGGCCCCGCGGTGCAACAAGGCGAGCGGCCATTCCGGTATGCCGACTACCCGACTCGGCGCGTGTCGCGCGCAAACGTTGTCGGGGTCGATTCGCATTTAAAAATGTGAGGATTGCATACGTTTCAAAGGTGAAACCGGCGCATACTTTTCTTCCCCCCTGCCTGGCCGTCGCATGCCGGGCCCCGCTGCGCCGCGCCGTTCGCGCGGCCATGCCGCTCGGCACGCATGAGGAGCGCATGATGTCAGATTGTTCGCACGATCCGTATGCGCAGCACTACATTCACTGCCTGCCGTCCGGCGCGCAGCCCTGCGGCGCGCTCGGCACGTCGCCGCGCACGCATTTCCGCGTGTGGGCGCCGGCCAGCATGCACGTTCAGCTCGAACTCGATACCGGCAATGGCACGACGCTCGTCCCGATGACGGCCGCCGGTCGGAACTGGTTCGAAGCGTTCGTCGAATGCGGTGCGGGCGCGCGTTACCGTTATCGGCTCGACGATGTCGTGTCGATTCCCGATCCCGCATCGCGTTCGCAGCCCGACGGACTCAACGGCCCGAGCGAAGTCATCGATCCGCGCGCGTTCACGTGGCGCAACACGTTCTGGCGCGGACGTCCGTGGGAAGACATCGCGCTGTACGCGATTCGTCCGCACGCGGTGGGCGGCTTCGACGGCGTGCGCCGCCGGCTGCCGCAGCTCGCGCGTCTCGGCGTGACCGCGCTGGAGTTGCTCGCGTCGCCGCACGACAGCCTGCCGTTCGCGCCGCTCGCGGCCGAGGGCGGCCCCGACGCGCTGAAGGCGCTGATTGACGACGCGCACGGCTACGGTCTCGCGGTGCTGCTGGAGCTCGATTACGCGCGCTTCGGCAGCGGCACCGACGCGCTGCGCCATTACGCGGCGCCGTTCTTCCATACGCGCGACGATCCGCTGCAGGCGCCGCCGCTCGCGCTCGATCATCCGGAAGTCTGCGACTTCTTCTGCGACAACGCGATGTACTGGATCGACGAATACCGTTGCGACGGGCTGCGGCTGCGCGAGGCCGACCGGATCGGCACCTCGTGGCTGCGCGAGATCGCCGACCGCGTGCGCGCGGCCGTGCCGGCCGACCGGCTGATCCACCTCGTGCTCGGCAGCGAGCGTCATCCGGTGCATCTGGCCGATACCCATTTCGATGCCCAGTGGAACGGTTGCGGCGAACGCGCGCTGCATCGGTTGACGGACCGCGACACGACCGCGCACGAAGGGATTTCGGCGCACCAGTCGATCCATACGCTGGCCCGTGCATTGACCGCGGCCGGCGCGGCGTTCCAGCCGGCCGCCTCCGGCGACGGCCCCTGCGCCGAAGGGCTGGCGCTGACGTCGCTGGTGCTGTCCGACGGCGTGTGGCGCGAGAGCGAGCATGGCGCGCTCGAGACGCCGGGGCTCGCCGCGCTCGCGCTGTCGCTGCTCACGCCGCAGATCCCGCTGATCTTCGACGAAACCGCGCGCGATGCCGATCGAGCGCATTTCGTGCAGTCGGCGCTTGCGGTGCGCGCGAAGCTGATTGCGCCGCGGCTGGCCGATTGCCGGCCGCGGGACGCGCACGCGTTGAAGGCGGGCGGTGATGGCGATGCCGATGCGCTGGTGGCGTCGTGGCAGCTCGCCGATGACGAGACGCTGACCATCGCACTGAACCTGTCGCCCGACGCGTTGCCGTTCGATGCGCCGAGAGGACAGGTCGTGTTCGAGACGCCGGCGCGCGCACGCGACCGGATCGACGACGGGGATTTGCCGCCGTATTCGCTCGTCGCGTGGCTGACGGGGGACGTCAACCACTACGCGCTCACGCACGACGTGCGCCGGATCGACGACAGCAGATGGCGCGGAATGCGCGCCGATCTGAACGCGTAAGGCGCGTAAGACCCGGAAGACCGGGCGCCGGCGCGCCCGGCCGCACTCACCAGAAGCTTCGAATGCCCGCGACGCCATACGCGCCGTGGCGGCGCGCGTCGTCGAGATGCGCGCGCGTCATGCCGCCGAGCGCATAGACCGGCATCGCGGCGTGCGCGGCCAATGCCGCGAATCGCGTCCAGCCGAGCGTCGGCGCGCCGGGATGGCTGAGCGTCGGCAACACGGGCGACAGCGTGATGAAATCCACGCCTGCGCGCGCGGCCAGCACGAGATCGTCGGCCGCATGGCAGGCGGCCGATACGCGCCGCGCGGCCGGCAGCGGCCGCTGCGCGACGGCGCGTAGCGCGGCGCTGTCGAGGTGCCAGCCCGCGCCGTCGAGTTGCATCACGCCGGCCGCGTCGATCGGGCCGTTGAGCATCAGTTGCGCGCCGGCTGCGGTGCAGCGCGCGAGCGCATCGGCGGCCAGCCGCGCGAACGCGGCCGCGTCGAACGACTTCACGCGTAACTGCACGAGCGTGTCGCCGCGCGCGAGCACGGCCGACAGCCGGTCGAGGAAGGCCCGGCAATCGGCGGCCGACGCGGACGCCGGCTCCGGCGTGATCACGCAGCAGCGCGGCAGCGTCGCGCTCATCGCGTCCGGCAAGGGCGGGGAGCGCGGCGAGACCGGGCGGCGGCCGTCATTCGTCGGCCTCCTTCGTGGTCTTCGGATAGACGCGCACCAGCACGATGCGCGGCCCGTTCATCTTCTTCACGACGACGTCGAAGCGATCGAACGACACGCGCTGCCCTTCGGTCGGCAAATCGTTCAACGCCTGGATCACGAGGCCGCCGACCGATTCCGCGCGTCCTTCGTCGATGTCGATGCCGAGCGCCTGTTCGAGCGACACGACCGGCAGGCTGCCCTTGCCCATCAGCGTGCCGTCGTCGAGTCGGGTCCAGTCCGCGTCGCCCTGGCGGAACTCGTCGTGGATCTGGCCGACCAGCGCGCCGAGCAGGTTGTCGAGCGTCAGGAACCCGATCGGCTTCTCGCCCTTGTTGCCGACCAGCGCGAAGTGCGGCGCGCCCTTGCGGAAGCGGCGGAACAGTTCCAGCGCCGGCGTGTCGGGCTTCACGTACTGCACCGGGCGCACGTAGTCGGACAGGTCCTCCAGCGCCGCGCCCGCATGACGCGCGAGCAGCAGGTCCTTCAGGTGAATCAGCCCGCTGACCTGTTCGCGCGACGCATTTTCGAACAGCGGATAGCGGCTGAAGCGGTGCCGCGCGACGATTTCCATGTTGTCGGGCAGCGGCAGGTCGCGGCGCAGGCCGATCATTTCATGCGCCGGCCGCATCAGGTCCGACACCGTCATCGACGAGAAATCGAGCGAATGCGCGAGCGTGTTCCATTCGTCGTTGGTGTACGTGCCGCGCGCCGGCTGGGCCGTGTTGCCCGCGGCGCTGCGGCGGCCGCGCAGGATCAGCTTCAGTTCGTCGGTCGAGTAGTGCGCATCGCCGCCGTGGTCGGCCGACAGCCCCGCGAGCCGCAGCACCGCGTTCGCGCTGTTGTTGAGCACCCAGATCGCCGGATACATCGCCCAGTAGAACGCATAGAGCGGCAGCGCGACCCACAGGCCGACCTTCTCCGACTGGCGGATCGCCATCGATTTCGGCGCGAGCTCGCCGACCACGATGTGCAGGAACGAGATCAGCGAGAACGCGAACACGAGCGAGATCAGGTGCACGATGCGTTCGGACTGCACGCCGATCAGGTCGAGCAGCGGGCCGATCAGTTCCGCGAACGCCGGCTCGCCGACCCAGCCGAGGCCGAGCGATGCGAGCGTGATGCCGAGCTGGCACGCGGACAGATACGCGTCGAGTCGACCGTGCACGACGGCGAGGATGCGCCCGCGCAGGCCGTGCTTGCGGGCAAGCGTCTTGACGCGCGTCGCGCGCAGTTTGACGAGGCCGAATTCGGCTGCGACGAAAAACCCGTTCAGGGCCACCAGGAACAACGCGCCGATGAGCGCGAAGATCTGTAACAAGGAATCGCTCCAGTCATGACAGGCCCAACAGTATAGGGCCGGAAAGGAAGATGTAATGTATCGGGCGGCCGCTGGCTTAGCCCGCCGCCTCGCAGGGAACCGAGAGCGACAGGGTGACGACGGCGCCGTCGGCGAACGGGGCGTGCGTGAAGGTGCCGCCGTGCGCGAGCGCGACACGCTGGCACAGCGCGAGCACCCACGCGACGCGCTTCGCGTCGCGCGTGCGCAGCATCTCGCGACGTGCGAACGATTCGAACGCGTGCGGCAGCGCCGGATCGGCGAGCGCATCGGCGCTCACGCCACAGGTGACATGCGCGACGCACTGCGCGCCGTCGAGCGTGCACGTGAACGTCACGCGGTTGCCGGCGGCACTGGCTTCGACGGCCGTCGTCAGCATCGTCCAGAGCGCCTGCGCGACGCGTTCGCGATCGGCGCTCAGCGATGGCTCGCCGTCGGGCAGCGTCGCATCGATGCTCACCTGCCGCGCGTCGGCGAGCGCGAAGCGCACCAGCGCGAGCGTGTCGTCGAGCAGCGGGCGCAGCGCGAATGGCTGGGGGGCGATCGCCAGCGTGCGCGTTTGTGCGCGCGGCGCGTCGAGCACGTCGTCGATCAGCGCAACCTGCTGATCGATCCCCGTACGGATGCCCGCGAGCGCGCGCTGCAGGTTCGGGTCGGCGCTCGCGAGCTGGCGCTCGAGCACATACGCCCAGCTGTGCATTGCGTTCAGCGGGCTGCGCAGGTCGTGCGACGCGGTGGAAAGCGCCTGGTCGCGCAGGAACAGCGCGGCCTCGGCGGCATAGTGCGCTGCGCGTTCGCGCAGCAGGTCGGCGGCGGGATCGACGGGAATGGACGTCACGGAGCGGGCTGGTTGGAAGCGGTTGGCATGAAAAACACACGAATCGCCATTATAGGGAGCGCGCGTGTCACGCCGGCAGCGCGTCCTCGTCCTTTTTCCGGGCGTCGCCGTTCGGCAGCAACTGGCAGGCGAGCAGGCCGGCCAGCATCAGCGCGCAGCCGACCAGCGCGCGCAGCGTCAGCGTCTCGCCGAGCGCGGCCCAGCCGGCGATCGCCGCGAATACGCCTTCCATGCTGAAGATCACGGCCGCGTGCGCGGGCGCCGCATCGCGCTGCGCGACGACCTGCAACGTATAGCCGACGCCGACCGACAGCAGCCCGCCGTACAGCAGCGTCGGCAGCGCGCTGCGCAGCATCGCGACGCTGACCGGCTCGATCACGAGGCCGGCCGCGAGACACACCACGCCGCACGTGACGAATTGCAGGAAGGCGAGCACGAGCGGATCGTGCCGTTTCGCGAAATGGCCGACGGCCATCACGTGCGCGGCGATGATGACCGCGCCCGCGAGCTGGAACCAGTCGCCGTAGAGCACCGAGAAATGCTCGTCGATGCTGAGGAAATACAGGCCGATCGCCGCGAGCAGCGCGCCGAACCACGTGCCGGCGCCGATCCGGTGGCGGACGAACACGCCGATCAGCGGCACGATCACGACGTACAGCGAGCTGATGAAGCCCGCGTTCGCGATGCGCGTGTACTGCAGGCCGAACTGCTGCAGCGAGATCGATACGGCGAGCAGCGCGCCGAGTGCGAGCCCCGGCACCAGCAGCGCCGGTTCGCGCCGAATCGCCGCCAACTGCGCGCGTGACGCCGGGTTGAACGTCAGCAGCGGGATCACCACCAGTGCGCCGAGCAAAAAGCGCAGCCCCGTAAACAGGAACGGCCCGATCACGTCGAGGCTCAGCCGTTGCGCGACGAACGCCGAGCCCCAGATCGCGGCGGCGCCGAGCATCAGCAGGTTGGCGCGGAGGTGCTTGCGGGCGTCGGGCGTCATCGGAATTCTTCAGAGGATTGCGGGCGGCGAAAGCGCGTAGTTTACGCCGAGATTGCAAGGCTGTCGGCAAACCTTCGCAGAGCGGCCGCCGCGCGGGTGTCGCGCACGCGCGAATACAGCGCGACCTGCGAATTCGGCAGCGGCGGCAAGCCGAATTTCGCGCCGACGTCCACCAGCGTGCGCGGCGCGACGCGCCGGGCCAGCGGGCTGACCGCGAGCCCGGCCGCGGCGGCGGCCGTGACCGCCGCGACGCCGCCGCCCGTGAAGCGCTCGCGCCACGGCCGCCCCGCGTGCTCCAGCGCGCGCAGCGCGGCGGCTCGCACGCCGCACGGCCCGGCCAGCACCGCCAGCGGCAGCGGCTCACCCGCGCGCGGCGCCCAGTCCGGCGCGGCCAGCCAGGCGAGCGGCTCGGTAAACAGCAGCGTGCCGTCGTCGCGCGGCGGATCCTCGCCCGGTTCGTGCCGCACGATCGCCGCGTCGAGCCGGCGTTCGTCGTATTGCACCAGCAGGCTCGACGACATCCCCAGATGCATTTCCAGCGACAGCCCGGGATCCTGCCGGTGCAGGCTCGTCAGCACCGCCGGCAGGTCGGGCACCGCGACGTGCTCGCTGACGCCGAGCGACAGCCGGTGCGCGCCGGCCGAAATCGCGCCGAGCGCGTGGTCGTGCGCGTCGAGCAGCGCGCGGGCAGCCGGCAGGAAGTTTTCGCCGTCCGCCGCCAGTTTGACGACGCGCGGCGTGCGCGCGAGCAGCGGCTTGCCGAGATGTGCTTCGAGCCGCTTCAGCTTCAGGCTCACGGCCGACTGCGTGGTGCCGAGCGCGTCGGCGGCGCGCGTGAAGCTCGCAAGATCGGCGACCAGCACGAACGCGCGTACCGCGTCGAGGTCGAGGACTTTCATTTCAGATGTAAATGAATGAAATATTGATTAATGACTGTTCATTATAGTTCTGCGCGCCTAACCTGACGCTGCGTTCCCGATTTTTCATCGTCACCGAAAGGAGCAGGACCATGCCATTCACCCGTATCGCAGTGCGCGAAGGCAAACCGGCCGCCTACCGCGCGGCGCTCGTCGACGGCGTGCACCGCGCGCTGATGCACACGTTCAACGTGCCCGAGGACGACATCTTCATGGTCGTGACCGAGCACTCGGCCGAGAACTTCGTGTTCGGCCGCCACTACCTCGACATCGAACGCAGCGACGATCTCGTGATGATCCAGATCACCGCGAACAACACGCGCACGCGCGAGCAGAAACAGGCGCTGTACCGGACCATCGCCGAGAACCTCGCGCGGCAGCCCGGCGTGCGGCAGCAGGACGTGTTCATCAGTCTCGTGGAAGTGCTGAAGGAGGACTGGTCGTTCGGCAACGGCATCGCGCAATACGTCGTTTGATGCGTGACAGGGCGACAGGGCGACAGGGCCAGATCGTCGCCCGCGCGTTTTCGCGCCGTGTACTATGGAACCTGATTCACGGACGACGCCGGCACGCAGGATGAGCCGGCGATTCTTCATGTGCGGGAGCTTCCATGTCGCGTGTGCTGGAAATCGTGTTGTGCCTGTCGCTGGATGCGTGGCAGGTCAAGACGGGAAGCCGGGCCCGTGGCGAGCAGCGCGACTTCGGCGCCGAACTCGTCCGTGCGTGGCGTATTTGTCCGCAGGTGCGGATGCGGCGCGGCCACGAGCGCGTGACGATCGAGCCGTGCCAGGTCGAGGAGGCCGAGCCGAGCCCCGGCGAGTGCTGGTGGACGTGGATCGAGTCGAACGCGCAGGGGCGGCGTGTCGTCGCGTCCCGCACCAAGGCATTTGCGCCCGGCGTCGTGGCGCGCGAGCGGTTCGACGCCGAGCATGCCGGCATTGCCGTGGCCACGCCGCGCGCCGCGCCGGCGCCGCTCGCCGATGCGCCACCGGCGCAGGCCACGGGCGAGGATATGACGCCCGGCCCCGTTGACGAAGCGGCCGTCGCCGCATCGTCCGGGCCCGCGCCGTTGCGGCTCGTCGCCGAGCGGCGGCGCGGGCGATGGGCGGACGACAGCGGCGTGGTGGTCGAGATGACGCTCGACGACGTCACGCTGCACGGTGGCGCCGGCCTGCCGCGCCGCCAGGTCGAGCTGCGCCTTGCGGCGCCCGACTGGGAAACCGTCCCCGCCCGCACGGCCGCGCTGCGCGCGCTGTTCGCCGCCGCGCGCGAGCTCAGCGGCGCATGGCCCGCGTTCGTGCAACTGACCAGCGTGATCGATCGCGCGTGCGCGGGCGAGCCTGGCGTCGCCGGGCCGGTCAAGGCGAAAATCGTCGACCTGACCGGCATCCGCACGCAGCGAACCGCGCTGTTCGCGCTGTCCGGCGACATCGCCGCGCAATGGCTCGGCAACGAGGGCGGCGTGCTCGATCGCGACGATCCCGAGTTCGTGCACCAGATGCGCGTCGCGCTGCGCCGGCTGCGCACGCTGATGCGTTTCTTTCCGCGCTTCGCGGACGATCAGTGGCAGGAAACCTTCGGTGCCGACCTGCGCTGGCTCGCGTCGCTCCTCGGCACGGTGCGCGACTGGGACGTGTTTTCGACCGAAAGCCTGCCCGCGCTGATCGCGGCCGATGGCGGCAGCGCCGACTGGAACGGCACGCTCGATGCCGCGCGCGCGCAGGCGATGGCGGCGCGCATCGAACTGCGTCAGGCGCTGCATTCGGCACGCTATGCGCGGCTGACGCTCGGCTGGCTCGAGTGGCTGAGCACGCTCGCGCTGCCGCCGACCGCCGGCGACGACGACGCGCCGTCGCTGCGGCGACACGCGACCAAGCGCGTGCGGCGGCTGTTCGGCCATCTGTATGCTTCGCCGTCCCTCACGTCGCTCGATACGGCCGCGCGGCACCAGGTGCGGATCGATGCGAAGCGGCTGCGCTATGCGCTCGAATTCTTCGCGTCGCTCGCGTCGCGCCGCACGCGCAACGAAACGGTCAAGACGCTCGCGCGCGTGCAGAGCGTGCTCGGCGAAGCGAACGACACGATGGTCGCGCAGCATCATCTCGAGCAACTGGCGGCGCCCGCGTATCAGCTCGGTTTCGTGCGCGGCTACGGTGCCGCGCTCGAGCAGCGCGCGGCGCGCGACGCCGAGGCGCTGCTGGCGAGCCTGCGTCCGCCGAGACTCGACGGCAAGCCGCGTTGAGCGGCGTGCGCTCCCTATAATGGCCCCCCGTTTTCCGCAGACAGACCCATGAGCGACGCGTCGCCTCCTTCCTCTTCCGCCGGACCGCTCGGACTGGGCGGCGAACTATGGCTGCGCGCCGGCCCGCAAACCCTCGGCGGCGCGACCCGCATCGCGTTGCTCGCGGCGATCGGCGACACCGGCTCGATCACGCGCGCGGCGAAGGCCGTCGGCCTCAGCTACAAGGCCGCGTGGGATGCGATCGATACGATGAACAACCTGGCCGGCGAGCCGCTCGTCACGCGTTCGACGGGCGGCAAGGGCGGCGGCGGCACGACGCTGACGCCGCGCGCGACGTCGCTGATCACCGCGTTCCGCACGATCGAGCGCGAGCATCGCCGCTTCATCGACGCCGCGAGCGCGGCGGTGTCCGGCTTCGACGTCGATTGGGCGCTGATCGGCCGGATCGGCATGAAGACGAGCGCGCGCAACCAGTTGTTCGGCAAGGTTGAGTCGATCGTGCGCGGCACGGTGAACGACGAAGTGACGCTGGTGCTGCCCGGCGGGCAGGTGATCGTCGCGGTGCTCACGCACGAAAGCGCCGATGCGCTCGGCCTGGAGCCGGGCGCGGCTGCGTGCGCGCTCGTGAAGGCGTCGTGGGTCGTGCTGGCGGTCGCCGATGAAGCCGAACCGACATTGAAGGTGTCCGCGCGCAACCAGTTGCACGGGACGGTCGACACCGTCGCGGCGGGCGCGGTGAACAGTGAGGTGACGCTGGCGCTCGACGGCGGCGGGACGCTCACGGCCGTCGTCACGAACGACAGCGTCGGCGCGTTGCAACTCGACGTTGGCCGGCGCGCGATCGCGCTGTTCAAGGCATCGAGCGTGATTCTCGCGGTGACGGGCTGATCGCGCGCCGTTTTCGCCTCCGACTGCGGGAGCACGAGGCGAAACCGGCGCCGCCCGACGTGCACGACGCGCCGGCTTCGATCCCGTTGCCAGCTTGTTCCGGCTCATGCCGCCAGGGCGGCTTCTCTCACGCTCCAGCGTGGCCGCCCGGGCCATGGCTGGCGTGCGCTCAGACGACGCGCGTCGGCCACTCGGCGTGCGGCGTTGCGGCCTGCACGCGTCCTTCGCTCAATTGCACGACCTGGTCGCCGAACGCGGCGACGTCGTCGGGATCGTGCGAGATGAGCACCATCGGGATATCGAGCCGCGCCTGCAGTTCGGCGAGCTCGTGGCGCATGCGCTGGCGCATCGCGCCGTCGATCGCCGCGAACGGCTCGTCGAGCAGCAGCATGTGCGGCTGCGCGACCAGCGCGCGGGCAAGCGCGACGCGCTGCTTCTGTCCGCCCGACAACTGCGACGGAAACTGGCCGGCTATCGCGTCGAGCTCGAACGCCTGCAGCCAGTACGCGACTTCGGGCGGCGCCGTCTTCGCACGCGGGTTGCGCAGGCCGGGCGTGAGCCCGAACGCGATGTTCTGGCGTACGTTCAGGTGCGGGAACAGCGCATAGTCCTGGAACAGGTACGCGACGCGGCGCGCACGGGTCGGCACGTCGATGCCGCGCGCGGAATCGAACAGGGGTTCGCCGTTCAGCGTGATCGTGCCTTCGTCCGGCGACAGCAGGCCGGCGATCGCCTGCAGCGTCATGCTCTTGCCCGCGCCGGACGGCCCGAACAGCACGACGCGCTGGGCGGTGGCCGCAAACGACACGTCGAGCGTAAAGCGTCGCTCGGCGCTCGTGTAGGTCTTGCGGATGTCGACGGCGACGCTCATGCGGGCCTCCGTCGTGCCGGGCCGCCCATGCCGCGAACCGCGCGCGCAACGGCCACGCGTTTCTCCGCGACCGGCTCGGCACAGCGGTACGGATGCGATCGGCGCGTCATGTCGGCTGGCTCCGCCCGGCGCGCGACGGCACGAGCCAGCCGGTCGCGAGCAGCACGAGCACGCAGGTGATCGACGTCACCAGCACGAGGAAGTTGGCCGTGCTGTCGTCGCCGGCCTGCACCGCCGCATAGATCGCGACCGACAGCGTCTGTGTGCGGCCGGGCAGATTGCCGGCGATCATCAGCGTCGCGCCGAATTCACCGAGCGCGCGCGCGAATGCGAGCAGGGCGCCGGCCAGGATGCCGCGCGTGGCGAGCGGCAGCGTCACGCGGAAGAACACCGCGGCTTCGGCGAGCCCGAGCGTGCGGGCCGCGCGTTCGAGGTGCGGATCGACGCTTTCGAACGCGGTGCGCGCCGATTTCAGAATCAGCGGAAACGCGACGACCATCGACGCGATCACCGCGCCCTGCCACGTGAAGACGAGTTCGATACCGAGCTTGTCGAGCCACGCGCCGAACACGCCGCGCCTGCCGAGCAGCACGAGCAGGTAATAGCCGAGCACCGTCGGCGGCAGGACGAGCGGCAGCGTCAGCAGCGAATCGACCACGTCGCGCATCGGCGAGCGCCAGCGCGCGAGCACGAAGGCGGCGGCGACGCCGAGCACGACGTCGAGCGCGGTCGCCCAGCCGGCAACCTTCAGCGACAACAGCAGCGGTACCCACGCGTCCTGCATCATGCCGTGCTCACTTGCCCGCGGGCTTGAAGCCGAACGTCGACAGCACGGCCTGGCCCTGCGGCGACGCGACGAAGTCGATGAACGACTGCGCCTGCGCGGCGTGGCGGCTGTCCTTGACCACCGCGATCGGATAGGTGATGGCCGTCTGCGTCGGCACGGTCAGTGCGACCTTCACGCGGCCCGGCATGATCGCCGCGTCGGTGCCGAACACGAAGCCCGCGTCGACTTCGCCGCGCGCGACGTAATCGAGGCTCTGGCGCACGTTGGCGGCCGGCACGCCCTTGGCGCTGACGGCGTCCCACAGCCCTGCCGCGCGCAGCGCGCCTTCGGTATAGCGGCCGACCGGCACCGAGGCCGGATCGCCATACGCGATACGCCTCACGCCGGGCGCGGTCAGGTCGTTCAGCGACGTCGGCGCGGCCGCATGGCTGTCCGCCGGCACGATCAGCACCAGCGAATTCGCGGCGAAATCGCGGCGCGTGCCGGGCACGACGACCTTTTCGGTGACGGCGCGATCCATCGCCTTCTGATCGGCCGAAGCGAACACGTCAGCCGGCGCGCCCTTGGCGATTTGCTGCATCAGCACGTCCGACGCGCCGAAGTTGAACAGCACCTTGGTGTCCGGGTGCTGCTTATGGTACGCATCGCCGACTGCCTTGAACGCGTTCGTCAGGCTCGCGGCCGCGGACACGACCAGCTCGTCGGCAGCGGAAGCCGGCGCGCTGAACGCGATGCCCGCGGCAAGCGTGGCGAGCGGCAACAGCCGGAGCAGGGTGCGGCGAAGCGGGCGGACGATTGAGCGCATGGTCTGGTCGTTCGAATGGTTGAAAACCGTAATCGTAATATAGGGCAGGTTATAACGCTCGACATACCGTTCATGCGCCGGGACGCATGAAACCTTCAGACTTGAAACGCGGCGGGAAAGACGTGCGCAGGGCCCGTCACGCGTGCAGCGACGGCGACGACGACCCGGTGCGGTGCAGCGACGACGGCTGCGACGCCGGCCGGTAGTTCGGATTGGCTTTCCAGCGGGCGCGAACGAACGGCCGCTCGTGCCCCGACAGCTCCAGCGCCACCTTGGTAACCCACTGGTGCGACGGCACAGTGACGCCATGCAGCGCGATGGTGACGAGCGCCAGGCTCGCGACGACCGCGGGCACCGACCAGCGGTGCGGCACCGCCTGCCACGAGCCGGCGATGAACACCAGTGCGGCGATCGCGCCGATGATGCAGCCGGTGATCGATTCGGACGGCGAATGCGCGGCGAGCGCGACGCGCGACACGCCGACCGCGATGCCGGCCGCGAGCCCGAGCGCGATGCCGGCGATGCGCACCGGCGTGCGCGTGCGGATCAGCGCGAGGAACAGCGCGACGGGATAGACCGACGTCGACAGCATCGCATGGCCGCTGAATCCGGTGAAGTCCCACGCGCGGATCCCGATGCCCCAACCGAGGAACGCGATCTTGGTGAGCGCAACGACCCCGATCGCGGCCGCGAGCACGCCGAGCCACGCGGCGGCGCGCTGCCACGAGTAGCCGAGCGCCAGCCACACGGCGATCGTGATCGCGAGCGGCAAGGTCAGGCCGGCGCCACCGAACGCGGTGATCGTGATCCACAGGTGAGACGACAGGTCGAACATCGGGAAGGGAACGGGCAGAGGCGGGACGAATGCTTAAATCAACGCGCGAGCCTGGAAGAACGACTACAACGGATACAAGCGGTTAAACCCCAGTATAGCGCCGCGGGTGGTCGAGGCCCGTTTTTTGCGCTCCCGGGAACTATCCGCGTGCAGGAAAAATCCCAGAAACAATGCTATGGTGCATTGCACAAAGTCGAACGCTGCACCGAATATCGTGTCCCTATTTTTCCTGACTGCGAGCCCCATTGATGACCAAAAGTCTGACGAAGGTATGGCTGGGCGGCGTGAAACGCATGCTGTCCCCCGCCGCCAAACGAGCGGCGCGCGATGCACAGCGTATCGCGCGCGATACGCTCGAAGCTGCGGCGTCGAACGCCGCCACTGATCTGTCCCCGCCGCGGGAGTCGCGCGTGCGGCCGCGCGCCGCTGCATGGGCGGCAGGCGAGTGGACGCGCGGCGAGCATCCGATGGCGCCCGCGCTCGGCCGCCTCGTCCAGCAGCTCGCGTACGGGCTTTACGTCCCCCCCGGCCGCCGGCGCGGTGCGATGCCGCTCGTCGTGATGCTGCACGGTTGCCAGCAATCGGTCGACGAGTTTGCGCAGGGTACACGGATGAACCTGCTGGCCGACAAGCACGGCTTCGCCGTGCTGTATCCGGAGCAGTCGCAGCGCGCGCACGCGCATGGCTGCTGGCACTGGTATGAGGATACCGATCGCGCGGGTCGTGGCGAAGCGGATACGGTCGCCTCGCTCATCGATGCGCTCGTCGACGAGCGCGGTTTCGACGCATCGCGGGTCTACGTCGCGGGGCTGTCGGCCGGCGCGGGGCTCGCGGCGCTGCTCGCACTGCACCATCCGGACCACTTCGCGGCGGTTGCGCTGCACTCGGGCCCCGCGCTCGGCGAGGCGAATTCCGGCATCAGTGCGATGGACGTGATGCGGCGCGGGCTGAGGCAGAACCCGGCGGCGGTGCTCGACGCGCTGGTCGACGCCAGCACGTATCCGGGCATGCCCGCGCTGATCGTGCAGGGTGACGGCGACCATGTCGTCGCGCCCAAGAACGCGGACCAGCTCACGGTGCAGTTCATGCGCCTGAACGGGCTCGCGGACAGCCGCGGCGCGCTGCGCGGCGGCGAGCGCGTGGAGACGCGGGAGGCAGGCGCGCAGATCACCGACGTGCGCCGCGACGGCGAGTCGGTCGTGCGGCTTTGCCACGTCAAGGGGCTCGATCATGCGTGGGCCGGCGGCGACGACACGGTGCCGTTTCATGCGGCGCTCGGCCCCGATGCGAGCGCGATGATCTGGTCCTTTTTCGAAGGGAACCGTCGGACTGTGGCGACTGAACGACGCACCATTTGATCGACGCTAGCCAAGATCTAGGGTTTTCCCTATAATTCGGGAAAACCCTAGTCAAAGAACCCTTGGATTGCGAGATCGAACATGTACCTGCTGAGCCACCTCTTCCTGATGCTGACCAAGAACGCTGAAAAGGCCGCAAAAGAGCGCGCCGACGCGTACCTCTCCGAAGCAACCGACATCTACGATCTCGAATTCCGCATGCGCAAGATCGATCGCGAAGCGGCGATGAACCGTCCGTTCTCGTTCGGCTCGCGTTAAGCAGCGCAGCGCGGGCCGGCACGTCAGCCGGTCCGGCGAATCACGCAAAAGGGCGTGTGCGGCAAGTAGCCGCACACGCCCTTTTTGCATTCGGCGCCGCGTGTCGCGTCAGATGACCGTCAGGCGTACCGGCACGTTGTTGCGGGTCGCGTTCGAGTACGGGCACACGTGGTGCGCCTTGTCGACCAGTGCCTGTGCGTCGGCCTTGTCGAGCCCCGGCAGCGACACGCGCAATTCGATGTCGAGCCCGAAGCCGCCCGCGTCGTTCGGGCCGATGCCCACTTCCGCGGTGACTTGCGTGTCGGCCGGCAGCGTCTGCTTGTTCTGGCCGGCGACGAATTTCATCGCGCTCAGGAAACAGGCCGAGTAACCTGCGGCAAACAGCTGCTCCGGGTTCGTGCCTTCCGCACCCGTGCCGCCGAGTTCACGCGGCGCGGCCAGCTTCACTTCCAGCTTGTTGTCGGCGGAAACCGCGCGGCCGTCGCGGCCGCCCGTGCTCGTGGCGCTGGTCTTGTACAGAATGTTCATCGTGCAGCTCCTGTCGGAAAGAGGGGAAAGCGGTCCGGTCGAACTTGGTTGTCGCCGGCCACGAATGAAATATAGAACACAAATGATTAGTGTGCAAATGAAATTTCAAAAGAAATGGCCGGCGTACCGGCCGGGTGGCGACCGATCGGCTCGTCAGCCTTCGTTGGCGGCCGACAGCGCGTTGCGCAACTGCTGGAGATCCGCGCGCAGCCTGACCAGGAACTCGGGCGTTTGCTGCATCGCGCAAAAGAGATCGCCGGGCACCGAGCGCGCCTTGACCTTCAGTGCGCGTCCTTCCGCAGTCACGCGCACGTTCACGACGCGCTCGTCGGTGGCGCTGCGCACGCGCTCGACGTAGCCGAGCGCCTCGAGCCGCTTCAGTAACGGCGTGACGGTGGCCGGGTCGAGGTCGAGGCGGGCGGCAATGTCCTTCACCGCGATGTCGTCGCGTTCCCACAGCACGAGCATGGCCAGATACTGGGGATAGGTCAGCGACAGCTTGTCGAGCAACGGCTTGTATGCCTTCGTCATCGCATGCGAAGTGGCGTAGAGCGCGAAGCACAGTTGCTCGTCGAGCGTCTGGGGCAGCGGGGGGAGGCGGTCCATGATCCGGGCGGCGCGGCGAACGCGCTAACGATTTGTACGCAAATCATTTTGCGCGCAAAAGATTCGATTGAACAGGGGCTGGGCGTCAGGGGACCGGGCGGCAGCCGGGATCCGCGAAGCCGGCGCCGGGCCGGCCGGCAGGAGATGGGGACGGCCGGCGGCGTGCGCCGGCCGGGTTGGCGTCAGCGGCCGGACGTGGGCGTCGGGGCGCCCGGTTCCTGCACGCCGAAGCAGCCGCGATAGGTCGCGTAGAACGAGCAGTACATCATCGTGACGATGATGATGGTCACCGGCATCATGATCGTCAGCACATAGGCGCCGGCGCCGAGCGCCTGCAGCAGCAGCGACAGGCCGAACGACGAGCCGAGCGCGACGCCGAACCACAGCAGCCCGTATACGACGAATGCGCCGCGATTGCGCCAGCAGCTGACGACGCTGAAGAACAGCGCCTTGGCGGGCGGGATGTCGTGCCACGCGGTGAGCACCGGCGCGAACCAGAACAGCATCGCGACCGGCGCGTAGAGCAGCGTCGCGAGCAGCAGCGCGCCGAGCGTGCCCTGCGCGGCAAGTGCTTCCGGCGTCGGACTCGTGTCGTTCGTCGCGCCCAGCATCATGTGGAGCAGGCCGCCGCCGTCCACGATGGACGACGCGGCGAACACCGCCACCATCAGCGCGACATAGACCAGGCCGAGGATGAGCAGCCGCTGCGTCGTCGCGGAGCCGTACGAGCGGAAGCCGTCGATGAGGATCGTCGGCATCACCGGCTTGCCGGCGACCGTGTCGCGGCACGCGGCCATGAAGCCGACGGCGATGCCGGGAATGAACAGTAGCGGCAGCGCCGCACCGATCACGGGCACCATCGACACCAGCGTGATCGCCAGCAGGTACGTGAAAAACAGCGTGATGAACGCGAGGGGGTTCCGGCGGAACAGCCAGATGCCTTGACGGAACCAGACATAGCCCGCTTTCGCGGGCACTTCGATCAGTTGCATGCGGTATGGGTCTCGGGAAGCGCGGGCGTGTGGGCGATACGCTCACGCAGGATGCGTTCGAAATGACCGGGATCGTGCGGTTTGAGCATTTCGGCCGCGCGGGGCAGGTAGAAGTCGTACAGGCGCGACACCCAGAAGCGGTACGCGCCCGCGCGCAGCATGTCGCTCCAGTGGCGGCGCTCCGCGGCCGTGAACGGCCGAACCGTCTGGTACGCACGCAGCAGCGCGTCCGCGCGCGCGACGTCGAGCACGCCCGTCGCGAGGTCGACGCACCAGTCGTTGACGGTCACCGCGACGTCGAACAGCCATTTGTCGCAGCCCGCGAAATAGAAATCGAAGAAGCCGCCGAGCCGTACGTCATGACCGGTGCCGGGCGCCGCGTGCGCGAACAGCACGTTGTCGCGGAACAGGTCGCAGTGGCAAGGGCCGCTCGGAAGCGCCGCATAGTCGTCGGACGCGAAGAACGCGGCCTGGTGCGCGAGTTCGTCCTCGAGCAGCGTGCGTTGCGCGTCGGAGATGAACGGAACGATCGCCGGGACGTTTTCCTGCCACCACGGCAGGCTGCGCAGGTTCGGTTGGTAGCGCGCATAGTCGCGCCCCGCGAGGTGCAGGCGCGCGAGCATCTGCCCGACCTCGATGCAGTGTTCGATCCCCGGCGCGAGCTCGGCGGCGCCGTCGAGCTTCGTGACGATCGCGGCCGGCTTGCCGTGCAGCAGGCCGAACAGCGCGCCGTCGTCGCGCGGGATCGGATCGGGCACCGGCACGCCGTGGCTCGCCAGGTGGCGCATCAGGTCGAGGTAGAACGGCAGCTGCTCCGCCGTCAGCTTTTCGAAGATCGTCAGGACGTACTCTCCGCGCGTGGTCGTCAGGAAGAAGTTGCTGTTTTCGATACCGGACGGAATGCCGCGGAACGCCAGCACGTCGCCCAGTTCGTAGTGGCGCATCCATTGCGCGAGATCGGAGTCGGAAACAGCGGTGAAAACGGCCATGCGAGATGCGTCAGGTCAGTTGTCGGCACGCGCGCGGCGTGCGGCGCGACAGGATGTGAAGGGAGAGCCGGTGCGCCGCGTGGCGACCGACGCGGCGCGGCGGGAAATCAGTAGCGCAGGTTCACCGACGGCAGGCGCGTGATCGGGACGCCCGCGTCGTGCGGCTTCGGCGACGTGTCGGGCGTCGAGCTCATCTGGTAGCGCGTGCCGAAGTTCGACTTCACGTTGATCTCGACGGGCTTGCCGCGATCGCGATACTCGGTGACCTCGGTGCCGTTCCTGCTCTTTTCATGGAAGCTCGGCGTGCGGCGAATGTCGGCGAAGTCGACTTTCGACGTGACTTCGGCGCCGGGCCGGTTGATCTTGCGGAGATCGGGCAGGCCGGCGGCTTCGTTGGCTTCGGCCCGGGCCTGCGCGTCGGCGTCGGGCGTGCTGCCCGCGGCGTAAGCGGCGCCGACAGCGGCAAACATGCCAGCAAACGCGGCAGCAGCGACGACGAGAATGAGCGGCTTCATGATGAGTCTCCAGTGAACCTACCGATTTTAGCAAATACTGGGCGCGGTCCGGCCCTCGCGTGCAAGCGACATGCAAGCAGGCGGCCATGAGCGTGACCGGGTTCCGTGGTAATGTCGTTCGATCAGATGAGGTATCGAAAATGAAGAACGATTTGAGCCGCCGGCACCGGATGCTGACGCCCGAGAGCCCGCCCGTCGAAGCATTCGACGATTCCGTCGCCGCCGTCGCGCGGCTGTCGGCCATCTACGACACCAATACGGGCTTCCTGCGCGACGCGTTCGCGCGTTATCGCCGCCACGAACCGATCACCGAGCACGTGCGCGCGTGCTACCCGTTCGTGCGGATTCGTACCGACGTCAACACGCACGTCGATTCGCGCCGCTCGTACGGCTTCGTCGCGGGCCCGGGCGTGTTCGAGACGACGGTGACGCGTCCCGACCTGTTCGCGAATTACTATCGGGAGCAGCTGCGCCTGTTGGCGAAGAACCACCATGTGAAGATCGAGATCGGCGTGTCGTCGCAGCCGATTCCGGTTCACTTCGCGTTCCCGGAAGGCATCCATCTCGAAGGCGAACTCGACCGCGACCGTCTGCTCGCGATGCGCGACATTTTCGATACGCCCGACCTGTCGTATCTCGACGACCGCATCGTCAACGGCACGTTCGAGCCGCAGCACGGCGAGCCGCATCCGCTCGCGCTGTTCACCGCCGCGCGCGTCGATTTCTCGCTGCATCGGCTGCGTCACTACACGGCCACGTTGCCCACGCATTTCCAGAACTACGTGCTCTACACGAACTACCAGTTCTATATCGACGAGTTCGTGAAGCTCGGCCGCACGCTGATGACGGAGAGCGACGATCCCGAAGTGCGCGAGTACCGCAGCCAGTACAGCTCGTTCGTCGAGCCGGGCGACGTCGTCACGTACAACGCGAACCTCGGCAGCGAGCCCGTGGAGGGCGTCGCGCCGCCGCGGCTGCCGCAGATGCCCGCGTATCACCTGAAGCGCGCGGACGGCAGCGGGATCACGATGGTCAACATCGGCGTCGGTCCGTCGAACGCGAAGACGATCACCGATCACATCGCGGTGCTGCGTCCGCATGCGTGGGTGATGCTCGGCCATTGCGCGGGCCTGCGCAACACGCAGCGCCTCGGCGACTACGTGCTCGCGCACGGTTACGTGCGCGAGGATCACGTGCTGGATGCCGACCTGCCGCTGTGGGTGCCGATCCCGGCGCTCGCCGAAGTGCAGCTCGCGCTCGAGCGCGGAGTGGCCGAGGTCACCCGGCTCGAAGGCGCCGAACTGAAGCGCGTGATGCGCACGGGCACGGTCGCGAGCGTCGACAACCGCAACTGGGAGTTGCGCGATCACCGCGAGCCCGTGCAGCGGCTGTCGCAGAGCCGCGCGATCGCGCTCGACATGGAAAGCGCGACGATTGCCGCGAACGGTTTCCGCTTCCGCGTGCCGTACGGCACGCTGCTGTGCGTATCGGACAAGCCGCTGCACGGCGAGCTGAAGCTGCCGGGCATGGCCGACACGTTCTATCGCGGGCAGGTCGACCAGCATCTGCAGATCGGCGTGAAGGCGATGGAGATTCTGCGCACGAACGGGCTCGACAAGCTCCATAGCCGCAAGCTGCGGAGCTTTGCGGAAGTGGCGTTTCAGTAATAAACCCTTGCTGTACAAGGCTCCCCGGCCGGTTCGGGGAGCCTTCGTGTCTAACATGAGCGTCGGCGTCTAACTTGCACGCTTAAATGGCACTGGTCGGACGCGTTCAACTTCGCGCGATTTGGTGTAGTGCGCCGTCATGCTTTCGGTCGTGTGCCCAGCCAGCGATTGCGCTGCCGCCGCACCCCGCTGCCGCTTCAGATCGGTCAGCGCCTTCGCCCGCAGATCGTGGAAATGCATGCCGACCAGGTACATCGGGTTCGGGGTGATTCCCCTTTCGTCGCAGTCTTTCTCGTACGCCGATCGTGCGCGCTGGCACGCGCGTTTCCACCCTGAGTTCGCGCCGATGTAGGTGAAGCGGCCGCCGGCATGCGTGCAGATCACCGGCCCGATGGCGGTGATCTTGCCGCCGCGCGCCCGATCCAGTGTTTCCCGCAGGTCGGGCGTCATCTCGATCAACAGGCGCACTCCGGTACGGTTGACTGTCTTGCTCGGGTGAAACGAAATCCCCTCAAGACCTACTTCAGCACGCTGTCGAGCATCACGCGCGAAGCCTATGCGTTCTGGAGCGGCACGCACGCGAATCGCGGCCGCGCGGCCGGCGACCGTATTCAGATCGACACGAGCCACGAAGCGCTCGTGCGCGGCATGTTGGGGCAGGACTCGCAGTGCCGCCAGATCGTGACCATCCTGGATGCGATGGCGGGCGGCTGTGACCTCTTCGACATAGACGAGCTGCGCCGCGAATACAGCGCCGAGGAATTCGCCAATCTGCTGATGTGCGCGTTCATCGACGATTCGTTGTCGGTGTTCAAGCTGGCCGAGCTGCAATGCTGCATGGGCGATTCTTGGGAGGAATGGGCCGATGACTTCTCGCCGCTGCTGATGCGTCCGTTCGGCTACCGCGAGGTGTGGGTTGGCTACGATCCGACGCTGACCGGCGATTCGGCCGGCCTGGTCCTCGTGGCGCCGCCGCGTGTCGAGAGCGGGGCGTTCCGAGTGCTCGAACGTCACGAGTTCCGCGGCAACAACTTCGAGGAACAGGCTGCGGCGATCGAGCAGATCACGCAGCGCTACAGCGTTGGCTACATCGCGATCGACACGATGGGCATGGGGCAGGGTGTCTACCAGCTCGTGCAGAAGTTTTACCCGGCCGCGGTCGCGCTGAACTACTCACCCGAGGTGAAAACCCGCCTCGTGCTGAAAGGGCAATCTGTCATCCGCAATGGCCGCCTGCAATTCGACGCCGGATGGACCGACCTGGCTGCGGCATTCATGGCGATCAAACAGACCATGACGCCGAGCGGCCGACAGGCAACGTTCACGGCGGACCGCAACGACGAGACGGGCCATGCCGATCTCGCGTGGGCCTGTCTGCATGCGATCGACCGCGAGCCGCTCGCCGGCAGCGGCATCAATTCTTCATCTTTCACGGAGTTCTATTCATGAGCAAGCGCCGATCGCGCGCCGCGCACGCGTGGCCGCGCCGGATTCGGGCGCCGCTGGCGCTGCGCCGGCGCGCGCCGAGGTCTTCACCTTCGACGATCCCACGCCGGTCATGAATCGTGCCGAGATTCTGGATTACGTTGAATGCTGGTCGAATGGCGACTGGTTTGAGCCGCCCGTCAGCTTCGCGGGCCTGGCGAAGTCGTTCCGTGCGAGCACGCACCACAGCTCGGCGTGGTACTTCAAGGCGAACGTGCTCGCGTCGACGTTCCGGCCGCACAAATGGCTGTCGCGGCATGCGTTCGAACGGTGGGCGCTCGATTTCCTGGCGTTCGGCAATGGCTACCTGGAGCGCAGGCAAAACCGGCTCGGTGACACGCTGCGGCTCGAACCGGCCTTGGCGAAGTACACGGCGCAAGGCGGATTTCAGCGGCTTCGTGTACGTGAACGGCTGGCAGGATCGGCACGAGTTCGAACCGGGCAGCGTGTTCCAGCTCATGCGGACCGGACATCAACCAGGAGGTGTACGGCCTGCCCGAATATCTCAGCTCGCTTCACTGGGCCTGGCTGAACGAATCGTCGACGCTATTTCGGCGGAGGTACTACGAGAACGGCAGTCACGCGGGCTTCATTCTGTACATGACGGAAGCCGCGCAGAAGCAGGAGGATGTGGACAACATGCGCGACGCGCTGAAGAACGCGAAGGGGCCCGGCAATTTCCGCAACGTGTTCATGTACGCGCCGAACGGGAAGAAAGACGGCATCCAGCTCATACCGGTGTCGGAGGTCGCGGCGAAGGACTAGTTCTTCAACATCAAGAACGTGACGCGCGACGACCTGCTTGCCGCGCATCGGACGCCACCGCAACTGCTCGGCATCGTGCCGAGCAATGCCGGCGGGTTCGGCACGCCGGACACAGCTGCGCGTGTGTTTGGGCGGAACGAAATCAAACCGCTGCAGGCGCGCTTCGCCGAGCTGAACGATTGGGTCGGCGAAGAGGTCGTTTCGTTCGACGACTACGAGATTCCGCCCGCGCCGGCCGATGCATAGCGCAACAGACAATTCGGATTGAGGCGGCAGGTCGCGCACTGGACAACCGGGCGCGGCCCTTTTTGCATCTGGGGCCGGCTCGAACAGCGAGGCTACAACGGCTTGGCTCGCGCGGGGACATAAAGGGGGCAGCCTCCGTGAAGGGAGAGGCGCAGTGAGGCTATCGTGCCGCCGTGCAGGGTATCCGCCGGGGCGGAGAGGGGGTAGGTAGGCCCGCGCTGCGCCGGCCGCCGCGCGGTCTCCTCCCCGCCTGCTGGCTTCGCCTGGGAGGGTGGTTTTAATGCGCCCTGCCGATCGTCCCACAGGCGCATCCGGCAGGGGCCATCAGGAATTTGGGAGTGTGCGTAAATCGTGCACTTTGTTGCACGATGATGCAAATTGATGCATCTGTTCGGCACATACGTTACGGAAATAGGCCACCCAGCCGATCGTCGCCGAAGCTCCTCTGCAAACGTTGGATGTGCTCTGGCTCCACTGATTTGAGGTACGCTAAATATCCCCTCAATGCCTCGGATTCTTCAACATTTAGGTAACCGTTAATGTATCGATAGATCGAAAGGCGCAGCTCGCGCTTTTTCTCGTGGCCGATCGAAATTCGATTGTCCGACGTGATGCCAAGTCCTGTCACGCGGCGGCCGTGTTTTACAGAAGTTTCGACAACTTTGCTGCCATTCAAACGAAGCATTGGGGAGTCCGTGCTTTCAAGTATGTCGATAACGAATTCCTTGCAGTCCCGCAATATTCCTGGGCGATTTGTCGAAAAAGTTAAATCGTCTGCATACCGTGTGTATGTGATTTCATTGTCTTTGCAGTGCTTGTAAATTTCTTGATCGATATTGAACATTAAGAAATTGGATACCATCGGCGAACTGGGGGCGCCGATTGATAATTCAAGCAATTTTCTTCGTCTGTTGAATTTGAAGATGACATTGCAAAGCAAGTATATGTCGTCTTTGTTGCGCCAGCCGGCTTTTGTCAGGTAGTCTGAAAAATCATTTGAAATGATTGACGGAAAAAAATTCCGAAAATCGAGTTTCAGCATGAAACGATTTTTTACATGCGGGCGCACATTATCAACGAGCTGGTAGCCCTTTCTGTATGCAGTTGCCGCGTGATGGATTTTGAAATCCTTTAGGACCTCGTCCATCAGCCATCGCTGTATCAGCTTGACTTCCGGGGTTGGTTGCGAAATTGGCCGTAACTGATCGGAATTCTTTTTGGGAATTCCATATTCCTTGTACCGCAGTGGCGCTGTCTCTATCAATCTCGAAAGTTCGGCTGACGTAAATGGGAGTGAATCTAAAATCAAATCCCTAAGCGCCATTTTCGACTCCTATCGCCTTTGCTAGTTTCTTAAATGCGAGCTTCCGTCTTGGTTCCTCGGATGTTTTCTCGAAAAATTTTGTCTTGATGCGCTCTCTGGGGATCGGGTCTTTTTTGAAGCCGTACTCAATGAAATTTTCTCCCTTTGCCTGTAGCTTATAGAAGCTATCGTTCGAGGCCTTGTGTAGGGCGGTAATTTCAAGGCGTTGAAGCACAAAAAGCATCTGGTGGAGGCGCTGTGCACTCAACTCAATTTCGAGATTTTCGAGAAATGTTAGGATATCGTTTTTTCTTGCGACCTGAATCAATTCAATGAAATCGGCGACAAGTAACATGATGTGACGCATATTGTTCTTGTCGATTGCCTCATTGCCCCGAAGCAAATCCAGGCGGCGATCAATCTCTTCGGCAATGAATTTTGATTCGTCAGGATCAATTTGCTCTGAAATTGTAAAAACCGGGTCTGGGTCTGTATCTTTTGGTTGAATGTGGAAGCGTAAATGGCGCACCAATCCAAGATTGATGAAGGAATCGTGATCGGAATATGTTTCTGAAATTCCGATAATAATTTTTTTAAGAGCGCTGGGAGCCTTAAGAAAGCTAGCAAATTCGGCGATTGCGCCTTCAGTCTCAAGGAAAATTACGATCACGTCGACAAGAGCGCACAGATCTTCTTCAAAGTGAAGTAGATCATTGTAGGTGCCAAAGTGATTCCAATCTTTGTAGTTTTCAGGCGTGATGACGTGCCCGGCGTACTGGGGGCGCGTTAACGAAAGGGTTGTGAGGAACGATGATCGCTGGCTTGGCAGTCCATTGGGGTTGTTCACCGGACCGCCGAAGACCGTAATTCGTCTATCAGCTTTGCGGACGCGTGATTTCGCGAGATCGATCGATTTCGCGATGTCTGCAATTGTTGTTTGCACGAAAAACTCAACTACCCTTAATTTGGCGCAGAGCGGTCCGCGCGGCCCGGACGGGAGCACCCCGGCTGGGCCGCGCGGGCCGCTCTGCGCCGTAAGTGTTCCCAATCGTCGACAGTCTGGCGAATCGCCCGACATTATTGATCCAGACGATGCTAGACCAACAAAACGCGTAATTGAGTGCCAGAAGTATAAGTGGCGGTGGGTTGCAGGACAAGAGCAAGTGTGGCGAATCTGCGTCTAACTTGCATGCGCAATCTTCTGCAAATGCGCGCTAGAACGTGCTCAATAAATGAGCATTTTGTTAGATGAAGTCATGTAAGTGTTTGATTTGTATTGAATTAATGGGGGCAAGCTGCGGAGCTTTGCGGAAGTGGCGTTTCAGTAACGCCGCCGCGCCCCCACGACAAAGGCCACACGCGGACCTTCGTTCGCGTGTGGCCTTTGTCGTTGCGCTTCAGTGCGGGCGTACCGGCCCGATGTTCAGTTGCTCAGCACTCGCCTTTCTTCGCGTGTCCCGGCGGGCAATGATAGCCGCCGCGGCCTTCGTGACCATGATGGCGCTGGTGATCTTCCCACTCGCGGCGTTCCCAGTAGCGACGGCCGTCCCAGTAGCGGTCGCCGTGCCAGCCGACGATCACCACGGGCGCAGGCGCGACGACGACCGGCGCGGGCGTGCCGATGTTGACATCGACGTTGACGGCGTGGGCGAGGCCGGACAGTGAAAGACCGAGGCCGGCGAAGGCGAGGGCAATCAGCGAGCGTTGCATGTTGTTTTCCGTGATGTCGTTGTAAAAGGCCGGCGCGACGCGATGGACGCGAGGGGGATCGTTCCACCGGGGGGACGCCGCGCCGACGAGATGCAGTGTGCGAGCACTGTGCGAAAAAGGCGAGGCGTGTTTGTTACGGCGGATTCCAGGCCGGCGCGCCGGCCGGATCGATGGCAGGCCGCACGATTTGACAATGACGGGTCGCAGTCGCGGAGCGCGGCGTCCGCGTTGCGCGGCACAGGCTGCCCTGATTTGACATTCGGCGGCGCGTGGACGCGCAGCGGGATTAATGCGGCGTTACAAAATGACACGCGGCAGGTGGCGAAATCGCCATGCCTGCCGCGCGGGGTGCGCGATGCCGGCCGTGAGGCCGGCCATCGACATCGATCGAATTACAGATAGAACATGCGGTCTTCTTCAGGCCGCGGCGGCTGGCCGTCGCCGTCCGAGCCTTCTTCCTCGCCGCTGTCCTCGTAGAACGCGAGCACAGCGTCGAGCACCTGATCGGGATCGTCGATCACCTGCATCAGGTTCATGTCTTCCGGATTGATGAGGCCCGCCGGAATCAGCTGGTCGCGGAACCATTGCAGCAGCCCCTGCCAGAACTCGCTGCCAACGAGAATGATCGGCACGAGGCGCGATTTCTTCGTCTGGATCAGCGTGAGTACTTCGGACAGCTCGTCGAGAGTGCCGAAGCCGCCCGGCATCACGATCACCGCGTCGGAGTTCTTCACGAACGTGACCTTGCGCGTGAAGAAATGACGGAAGCGCAGCGAGATGTCCTGGAAGTGGTTGCCGGCCTGCTCGTGCGGCAGCTCGATGTTCAGGCCCACCGACGGCGCCTTGCCGGCGTGCGCGCCCTTGTTCGCCGCTTCCATGATGCCGGGGCCGCCGCCGGAGATCACCGCGAAGCCGGCGTCGGACAGCTTGCGCGCGATCTGCACCGCGAGCTTGTAGTGCGGCGTGTCGGATTTGAGACGGGCAGAACCGTAGATGCTGACAGCCGGGCGGATCTCCGACAGGTACTCGGTCGCCTCGATAAACTCTGCCATAATCGTGAACATCTGCCACGATGCGCGCGCCTTCTTGGCCGTCGCGCGTTCTTGATCTGCGAGCGAACGCAGACTCGGAATCACTTTTCTCTTGTTCATAATGCCTGAAGAACGAAATCTGGAAGGTAAGACCCTGCTATTGGTTGACGGTTCGAGCTATCTGTATCGGGCTTACCATGCGATGCCTGATCTGCGTGGCCCTGGCGGGGAGCCGACCGGAGCGCTCTACGGAATCATCAACATGCTGCGCCGTATGCGCAAGGAAGTCAGTGCAGAGTATAGCGCTTGCGTGTTCGATGCAAAGGGCAAGACGTTTCGTGACGACCTTTATGCCGACTATAAGGCAAACCGCCCGTCGATGCCGCCCGATCTCGCATTGCAGGTCGAGCCGATCCACGGCGCGGTGCGCGCGCTCGGCTGGCCGCTGCTGATGGTCGACGGCGTCGAAGCCGACGACGTGATCGGCACGCTCGCGCGCGAAGCCGAGCGGCACGGGATGAACGTGATCGTGTCGACCGGCGACAAGGACCTCGCGCAGCTCGTGTCCGACCGCGTCACGCTCGTCAACACGATGACCAACGAGACGCTCGACCGCGACGGCGTGATCGCGAAGTTCGGCGTGCCGCCCGAGCGGATCATCGACTACCTCGCGCTGATCGGCGACACCGTCGACAACGTGCCGGGCGTCGAGAAGTGCGGGCCGAAGACGGCCGTGAAGTGGCTGTCGCAATACGACAGCCTCGACGGCGTGATCGAACACGCGGGCGAGATCAAGGGCGTGGTCGGCGACAACCTGCGCCGCGCGCTCGACTTCCTGCCGCTCGGCCGCACGCTCGTGACCGTCGAGACGGCCTGCGATCTCGCGCCGCATCTCGAATCGATCGAGGCGTCGCTGAAGACGGACGGCGAAGCACGCGACCTGCTGCGCGACATCTTCGCGCGCTACGGCTTCAAGACGTGGCTGCGCGAAGTCGA
This sequence comes from Burkholderia sp. SIMBA_062, assembly GCF_046534765.1. Taxonomy (NCBI): domain Bacteria; kingdom Pseudomonadati; phylum Pseudomonadota; class Betaproteobacteria; order Burkholderiales; family Burkholderiaceae; genus Burkholderia; species Burkholderia sp. SIMBA_062. Next base: position 131,704 of record NZ_JAWRYD010000008.1, on the reverse strand, counting down.
GAGCGCGCCCGCCGAAGGCGGCGGCGCCGATGCGCCGGAGGGCGACCCGGCGCCAGTGATCGCGGCGGACATCGTCCGCGAATACGACACGATCCAGACCTGGGCGCAATTCGACGCGTGGTTCGCGAAGATCGATGCGGCCGCGCTGACCGCGTTCGACACCGAAACCACCGCGCTCGACCCGATGACCGCCCGCCTCGTCGGCCTGTCGTTCTCGATCGAGCCGGGCAAGGCCGCGTATCTTCCGGTCGCGCATCGCGGCCCCGACCTGCCCGAGCAACTGCCGATCGACGAGGTGCTCGCGCGCCTGAAGCCGTGGCTCGAATCGGCCGATCGCAAGAAGGTCGGCCAGCACCTGAAGTACGACGCGCAGGTGCTCGCGAACTACGGCATCGCGCTGAACGGCATCGAGCACGACACGCTGCTCGAATCGTACGTGCTCGAATCGCATCGCACGCACGACATGGACAGCCTCGCGCTGCGTCATCTGGGTGTCAAGACGATCAAGTACGAGGACGTGGCCGGCAAGGGCGCGAAGCAGATCGGTTTCGACGAGGTGGCGCTGGAGCAGGCCGCCGCGTATGCGGCCGAAGATGCGGACATCACGCTGCAGCTTCACCAGGCGCTGTATCCGCAGGTCGCGCGTGAAGCGGGCCTCGAGCGCGTGTATCGCGACATCGAGATGCCGGTGTCGCTCGTGCTGCGCAAGATGGAGCGCACCGGCGTGCTGATCGACGACGCACTTCTGCAGGCGCAAAGCACCGAGATCGCGACGCGCCTCATCGAGCTCGAGGGGCAGGCGTACGAACTGGCCGGCGGCGAGTTCAATCTCGGCTCGCCGAAGCAGATCGGCCAGATCTTCTTCGAGAAGCTGCAACTGCCGGTCGTGAAGAAAACGCCGAGCGGCGCACCGTCGACCGACGAAGAAGTGTTGCAGAAGCTGGCCGAGGATTACCCGCTGCCGAAGCTGCTGCTCGAGCATCGCGGGCTGTCGAAGCTGAAGTCGACCTACACCGACAAGCTGCCGCGCATGGTGAATCCGGCCACGGGCCGCGTGCACACGAACTATGCGCAGGCCGTCGCGGTCACGGGCCGGCTCGCGTCGAACGATCCCAATCTTCAGAACATTCCGGTGCGCACGGCCGAAGGCCGACGGATCCGCGAAGCGTTCATCGCATCGCCCGGCCACCGGATCGTGTCGGCCGACTATTCGCAGATCGAACTGCGGATCATGGCGCACATCTCCGGCGACGCGTCGCTGCTGCGCGCGTTCGCGCAAGGCGAGGACATCCACCGCGCGACCGCGGCCGAAGTGTTCGGCGTGACGCCGCTGGAGGTCAACTCCGACCAGCGCCGGATCGCGAAGGTGATCAACTTCGGGCTCATCTACGGGATGAGCGCGTTCGGCCTCGCGTCGAACCTCGGCATCACGCGCGATGCGGCGAAGCTCTATATCGACCGCTACTTCACGCGCTACCCGGGCGTGGCGCAGTACATGGAAGACACGCGCACGACGGCGAAGGAGAAGGGCTACGTTGAAACCGTATTCGGTCGTCGCCTGTGGCTGCCGGAGATCAACGGCGGCAACGGCCCGCGCCGTCAGGCCGCCGAGCGCGCGGCCATCAATGCACCGATGCAGGGCACGGCGGCCGACCTCATCAAGCTGTCGATGATCGCGGTGGACGACTGGCTCACGCGCGACCAGCTCGCGTCGCGGATGATCATGCAGGTGCACGATGAACTGGTGCTCGAGGTGCCCGACGACGAACTGTCGCTCGTGCGCGAGAAACTGCCGGAAATGATGTGCGGCGTGGCGAAGCTGAAGGTGCCGCTGGTCGCCGAAGTGGGCGCCGGCGCGAACTGGGAAGAGGCACACTGACGCACCCCCGTGCGATTCCCGCTTCCCGCGGCATATTGTTGCAGGGATGCTGAATATCGAGATGGTTTGCTTGTGGTCAACGCGCAAGCTCCCGGACAATGCAAGTGAGTCGGGTCATTGTCGTGGGGGCGGCGCGGCCCGCGTTCCGGAATCGGCGCATCGAAGTGTTTCGAACTGCACATCGATGATGTCCGAACCGGTTAATCCAACGGGCGGCGCGAATGCATGCGTGTGCATCGTCCGGCGGCAGCAGTTTCGAATCGCAAAGGGGGAATCAGATGCATCGGATCATCATCGTAGGCGGAGGCGCGGGCGGCCTGGAACTGGCGACGCGGCTCGGCGACCGTTACGGCGCGCGCGCCAATCGTCCTGCACGTGCGCTCGTCACGCTCGTCGACCGCAATCCGACCCACATCTGGAAGCCATTGCTGCACGAAGTCGCGGCAGGCAGCATGGACCCGTTCACGCAGGAACTCGAATATGCGGCGCAGGCGCGCTGGCATGGCTTCGAGTTTCAGCAGGGCGAGCTCACCGCGCTCGACCGCGCGGCCAAGCGCATCACGCTGTCGCCCGTCAACGACAGCGACGGCGAGGAACTGCTGCCCGCGCGCGACCTGGAATACGACACGCTGGTGATCGCGATCGGCAGCACGACGCACTTCTTCGGCGTGCAGGGCGCGGCCCAGAACGCGATCGCGCTCGATACGGTCGGTGAGGCCGAGCGCTTCCGCAAGCGCTTGATCGCCGCGTGCATGCGCGCCGAGCACCAGGCGCCGGCGCAGCCCGCGCCGGGTGCCGCGGCCGAGCCGCGCATCCAGGTCGTGATCGTCGGCGGCGGCGCGACGGGCGTCGAGTTGTCCGCCGAGTTGCGCAATACCGCGCAGGTGCTGTCCGTGTACGGGCTGCACAAGCTCGACCCGCGGCACGACGTCGGCATCGTGCTGATCGAATCGGGACCGCGGATTCTCCCGGCGCTGCAGGAGCGCGTGTCGACCGCAACGGCCGAACTGCTCGAAAAGCTCGGCGTGCGACTGATGCTGGCCGAGCGCGTGACGGAGGTCGCGCCCGGCGTCGTGCACACCGCGAGCGGCAAGGCAGTGCGTGCGGATCTCACGGTCTGGGCGGCCGGCATCAAGGCGCCGTCCGTGCTGTCGCATCTCGACGGCCTGCAGGTCAACAAGCTCGGCCAGCTCGACGTGCGCCGCACGCTGCAGACCTTCACCGACGACAACGTCTTCGCGCTCGGCGACTGCGCGGCATGCGCATGGCCCGGCAACGAACGCAACGTGCCGCCGCGCGCGCAGGCCGCGCATCAGCAGGCGAGCTTTCTGTTGAAGGCGATCGGATGCCGGCTCGACGGGCGTCCGCTGCCCGAGTTTACGTATCGCGATTTCGGTTCGCTCGTGTCGCTCGGCCACTTCAGTGCGGTCGGCAACCTGATGGGCGGGCTGATCGGCGGCAACATGCTGATCGAAGGGCTGTTCGCGCGGTTCATGTACATGTCGCTGTACCGGCTGCATATCGCGGCGCTGCACGGCTATCCGCGCATGATGCTCGATACGGTCGCGCACTGGCTGCGCCGCACGACGCTGCCGCGCGTCAAGCTGCACTGACCGCGGTTCGTGCGCCGCGCGGGCAGGGAATGCGCATCGAGCGCGTTTCCTGCCCGTTGTCTTTTCCGGCGCCGAATGACGCACATGCGCGTGCCGGGCCCATGCGCCGCACGTCTTTCGTTTCAGTCCGCAAGCATTTCGATCGCGTCACGGACGCGCGTTGCGCGCATGCCGCACATGGGCGGAAGGCTCGGTCGGCGGCCATCGATACCGCGGTCGATGTGATGGGATCGCACCGTCGTAATCGAGTCTTACACATCTGACAGTTGACGCGACAACGGATTATTGGGCATCTTGTCCGGGTTTCCGCTTGCGGCGGGGTGCCAACCGCCGCGACATCCGCGCCGTCCGCCGGCGCGATGCCCCGTCAGGTCGGATCCGTGGCCGTGACGGCGGCGCCCAATCGAGGAGTGCATTCATGTTGAAACCCGAAGTCGACAGCCTGGTTCCCCACGTTCCGTTCTCGCGCCGCAAGTTCATGCAGGCCGCGCTGGGCGGCACCTTCGCGGCGGCCGTGCTGCCCGTGTCGGCGCAGACCATCACGACCGACAGCGCCGGGCTGGACGTCGACACCGTCGAGATCCGCTCGGGCGACGCGAGCATCCCCGCGTATCGCGCGCAGCCGGTCGACAAGACGAACCTGCCGGTCATCATCGTGATCCACGAGATCTTTGCCGTGCACGAGCATATCGCCGACGTCTGCCGTCGCTTCGCGAAACTCGGCTATCTCGCGATCGCGCCCGACCTGTTCGCGCGTCAGGGCAATGCGTCGAAGTACCCGACGATCCAGGCGCTCATCGACAACATCGTCAGCAAGGTGCCGGACCGCCAGGTCACCGAGGATCTCGATGCGGCCGTCGCGTGGGCCGGCAAGAACGGCGGCGACCTGTCGCGTCTCGGTGTGACGGGGTTCTGCTGGGGCGGTCGTCAGGCGTGGCTGTATGCGGAGCACAATCCGCACGTGCGTGCCGCCGTGGCGTGGTACGGATTCGTCGAGGGCAAGACCGACGAGATGACGCCGTTCAATCCGGTCGATCATGCGGCGTTGCTGAAGGTGCCGGTGCTCGGGCTGTACGGCGAGAAGGATACGAACATCACGCAGGCGTCGCTGGCCCACATGCGCAAGGCGATCCAGACGAGCGACTCGAAGCTCGCGCGCCAATCCGAGATCGTCGTGTATCCGGATGCCGGTCACGCATTCTTCGCCGATTACCGGCCGAGTTACGTGAAGGGCGACGCCGAGGACGGCTGGAAGCGGGCGATCGAGTGGTTCCACAAGTACGGCGTGATGTAAACGACAAGCGGGGCGGCAGATGCCGCCGCGTGATCTTGCGCAGTGCCGGTGTTTACGGCGTCGGGCCGGTCGCGATCGGCCGCGACGGATCGGCGCTCCATTCGCTCCACGAGCCCGGATACAGCGATGCGCCATGCAGCCCGGCGATTTCGAGCGCGAGCGCGTTGTGGCATGCGGTCACGCCGGAGCCGCATTGCAGGATCACGCTGTTCGGTTCGGTGCCGGCCAGCAGTGTGGTGAACGTTTCGCGCAGTTCGTGGCCGGTCTTGAAGCGGCCGTCGGCGTTCAGGTTGTCCTTGAAGAACCGGTTGCGTGCGCCGGGGATGTGGCCGCCGACACGATCGATCGTTTCGTTTTCACCGCGATAGCGGTCGGGCGCGCGCGCATCGATCACGACGCGCTTGGCCGACGTCACGTTCGCGAGCACGGCTGCCGCGTCGACCGTCGATTCGAGCGGGGCTGCCGCCCGGAAGTCGCCGGCGGGCGGGTGCGGCACGTCGGTGGTCAACGGCTGCCCGGCCGCTTCCCATGCCTGCAGGCCGCCGTCGAGCACGGCGATCGAGTCGTGCCCGAGCCAGCGCAGCAGCCACCACAGGCGCGCCGCATAGGCGCCGCCGTGTGCGTCATAGACGACCACCTGCTGGCCCTGCTTGACGCCGCGGCTGGCCATTAGCGTCGCGAATGCGTCGCGGGTCGGCAGCGGATGGCGGCCGTTGGTGCCGGTCTTGCGGCCGGACAGGTCGCGATCGAGATGAAGATACTGCGCGCCCGGGATGTGTCCGGCCGCATAGGCGGTTTCGCCCGCGGCCGAATCGGCGAGATCGAAGCGGCAGTCGAATACGGCGACGCTGCCCGGCGCCGCGGCCAGACGTTCGGCGAGATTGGCTGCGGAGATGAGCGTGGTGTAGTGGGTGTGTGGCATGACGGCTCCCTGGAAGTGCAAACGGCCTGATACTCCAAGTCTAAACAAAAAAAGACGGGCCGAAACCCGTCTTTTCATATGCCGAATGCGATGCGGCGCCCGGAGCGCCGCGCGCGCTCAGAGATCGCCGAGGTGGCGGCGCAGGAACTCGTGGAAGTGCTGCATGCCGTCTTCCATCGGGCTCTGGTACGGCCCGACCTGCGATTCGCCGCGTGCCATCAGTGCACGACGGCCGGCGTCCATCCGCATCGCGATTTCGTCGTCTTCGACGGCCGTCTCCATATAGGCGGCGCGCTCGGCCTCGACGAACTCGCGCTCGAACAGCGCGATTTCCTCGGGGTAGTAGAACTCGACGATATTGGTCGTCTTCTGCGGGCCGCGCGGAATCAGCCACGACACGACGAGCACGTGCGGATACCACTCGATCATCAGGCCCGGGTAATAGACCATCCAGATCGCGCCGAATTCCGGCGGCACGCCGTTGCGGAACTTGAGCACCTGCTCGTGCCACTTCTGGTAGGTCGCGCTGCCCGGTTTCGCGAGGGCGTTGTGCACGCCGACCGTCTGCACGCTGTACCAGTCGCCGAACTCCCACTTGAGATCGTCGCACGACACGAAACTGCCGAGGCCCGGATGGAACGGGGCGACGTGGTAATCCTCGAGGTAGACCTCGATGAACGTCTTCCAGTTGTAGTCGCACTCGTGCACTTCGACGTGATCGAACTGGTATTCGGAGAAGTCGAAGTGATGCTTCGTGCCGAGGTTCGCGAGATCGCGCGCGACGTTGCGGCCTTCGGCCTCGAACAGCAGCCCCTGCCAGTTCTGCAGCGGGCTCTTGCCGAGATTCAGGCACGGTTTGTCGGGGAAGTGGGGGGCGCCGAGCAGCTCGCCTTCCAGATCGTACGTCCAGCGGTGCAGCGGGCACACGATGTTCTGCGCGTGGCCACGCCCGTTGAGCATGATCGCCTGGCGGTGACGGCACACGTTCGACAGCAGTTCGATCTGGTTCGTCTGGTTGCGGACCAGCACGCGGCCTTCCTGCTCGGACGGCAGCGCGAAATAATCCCCCGCCTCGGGCACCATCAACTCGTGCCCGATGTAACGAGGTCCTTTCTTGAAGAGGGTTTCGATCTCGCGCTCGAGTAGCGCCTCATCGAAATATGCAGTGACTGGAAGCTGGCTGTGAGCCGACTTCAACTGAAGCGCGTCGCTCAGATTGGACATTCCCACTCCCGGTGTTAGCGTGAAAGCAGTGAACAACCCAACCATCGAAAAATCGATTTAGGGAAACGGGCAATTATACCCGGTTCGCCTCGCAAGGCTAGGATTAAGTGCCTGATTTGTGTCAATTTTTTGTCGGGAGACAATCGGGCGGCGCACACTGTGCATTGAAGATGGGGCCGGAATTGTGCCGGGCTGGTCAAGTCGGCAGATCGGAGAATTCTCTTTTGCCGTAGAATGTCCGACTTGTTTTGAAATTTGACACCCTCGTCCATGGCGAAAACCGCATCCCCAGGCGCCACGCCGTCCGGCAATGGCCCAGAACCGTTGCCGGACAATTACGAGATGGCGCTCGCGGAACTCGAGACGCTGGTTGCCCGGATGGAAGGCGGCGCGTTGAGCCTCGAGGATTCGCTCGCTGCGTATCGCCGCGGTGCGAACCTCGTTGCGTTTTGCCAACAGCAGCTCGAGAAAGTGGAACAGCAGGTTCGCGTGCTCGACGGCGCGACGCTGAAGCCGCTTTCGTCCGGAACGGCCGCCACGGACGGCGAAGACGACGATCTATGACATTCGAACAATGGATGCGGTCCGTGCTTGACCGTGTCGAGGACGCACTCGGCCACTATTTGCCGGCCGAAAACGTGGTGCCCACGAAACTCCACGAAGCGATGCGCTACGCGGTCCTCGGCGGCGGCAAGCGCGTTCGCCCGCTGCTGTGCCATGCAGCCGGCGAACTGACCGGTGCGACGGAAGCGGCGCGCAACGCGGCGGCGGCGGCGCTGGAGATGATCCACGTCTATTCGCTCGTGCACGACGACATGCCGTGCATGGACGATGACGCGCTGCGTCGCGGCAAGCCGACCGTGCACGTGCAGTACGACGAGCCGACGGCATTGCTGGTCGGCGACGCGCTGCAGTCGCAGGCATTCGTCGCGCTGACCGACGTCGATGCGCTGTCGCCGGCGCAGCAGGCCGCGCTCGTGCGCGAGCTGGCGCTCGCGAGCGGCTCGATCGGCATGGCCGGCGGGCAGGCGATCGACCTGGCGAGCGTCGGCTTGAAGCTGACGCGCGAGCAGCTCGAGACGATGCACCGGATGAAGACGGGTGCGCTGCTGCGCGCGGCCGTGCGGATGGGTGCGCTGGCCGGCGATCCGCCGTCGGCGGAAACGCTGGCCGCGCTCGACGTCTACGCAGGGGCCGTGGGCCTGGCCTTCCAGGTCGTCGACGACATTCTCGACGTCACGACCGATTCGGCGACGCTCGGCAAGACGGCCGGCAAGGATGCGGCAAACGACAAGCCGACCTACGTATCGATCCTCGGCCTCGACGCATCGCGTGAGCTCGCAGCCCAGCTGCGCGCCGAAGCACACGATGCGCTGAAACCGTTCGGCGCACGCGCACAGCGTCTCGCCGAACTTGCCGACCTGGTGGTGAACCGGGTCAGCTGACGCGAAGCCCGCCGCTGCGCACACGCTTACGGTGCGTGCAATAGAATGCGGGCGCGTTTGATTTCCTACAATGGAACGACGATGTACGACTTGCTGAAAACCATCGACGACCCGGCGGATTTGCGCCGCCTCGATCGTCGCCAACTCCAACCGCTCGCGGATGAACTGCGCGCGTTCGTGCTCGACAGCGTGTCGAAGACGGGCGGCCATTTGTCGTCCAACCTCGGGACGGTCGAGCTGACGATCGCGTTGCACTACGTGTTCAACACGCCGAACGACCGGATCGTCTGGGACGTGGGGCACCAGACCTACCCGCACAAGATCCTGACGGGTCGCCGCGACCAGATGCATTCGCTGCGCCAGTACGACGGCATCTCGGGTTTCCCGCGCCGCAGCGAGTCCGAATATGACACGTTCGGCACCGCGCATTCGAGCACGTCGATCTCGGCGGCGCTCGGGATGGCGATCGGCAGCCAGCTGAACGGCGACGACCGCTTCTCGATCGCGGTGATCGGCGACGGCGCGATGACGGCCGGCATGGCGTTCGAGGCGATGAACAACGCGGGCGTGTCGGAGGATGCGAAACTGCTCGTGATCCTCAACGACAACGACATGTCGATTTCGCCGCCGGTGGGCGCGCTGAACCGCCATCTCGCGCGCCTGATGTCGGGCCGCTTCTATGCGGCCGCGCGGGCTGGCGTCGAGCGCGTGCTGAGCGTGGCGCCGCCGGTGCTCGAACTCGCGCGCAAGCTCGAGGAGCATGCGAAGGGCATGGTCGTGCCGGCCACGCTGTTCGAAGAGTTCGGCTTCAACTACATCGGTCCGATCGACGGTCACGATCTCGATTCGCTGATCCCGACGCTGCAGAACATTCGCGAACTGCGCGGCCCGCAATTCCTGCACGTGGTGACGAAGAAAGGCCAGGGCTACAAGCTCGCCGAAGCGGATCCCGTGCTCTATCACGGCCCCGGCAAGTTCAACCCGGCGGAAGGCATCAAGCCGTCGCCCACGCCCGCGAAGAAGACGTACACGCAGGTGTTCGGCGAATGGCTGTGCGATGAAGCCGAGCGCGATTCGCGCGTCGTCGGCATCACACCCGCGATGCGCGAAGGCTCGGGCATGGTCGAGTTCGAGAAGCGCTTCAAGGATCGCTACTACGACGTCGGTATCGCCGAGCAGCACGCGGTGACGTTCGCGGGCGGCCTCGCGACCGAAGGGCTGAAGCCCGTCGTCGCGATCTACTCGACGTTCCTGCAGCGTGCGTACGACCAGCTGATCCACGACGTCGCGCTGCAGAACCTGCCGGTCGTGTTCGCGATCGACCGCGCGGGCCTCGTCGGCGCCGACGGTGCGACGCACGCGGGCGCGTACGATCTCGCGTTCATGCGCTGCATCCCGAACATGACGATCATGGCCGCGTCTGACGAGAACGAATGCCGCCAGATGCTGCACACGGCGCTTCAGCAGCCGAACCCGACCGCGGTGCGGTATCCGCGCGGGGCCGGCACGGGCGTGGCGACGGTGAAGGAATTCACCGAGATCCCGCTCGGCAAGGGCGAAGTGCGTCGCCGTACGTCGCAGCCGGAAGGCAAGCGCGTCGCGATTCTCGCGTTCGGCACGATGGTCGCGCCGTCGCTGGCAGCGGGCGAGGAGCTCGACGCCACGGTCGCGAACATGCGCTTCGTGAAGCCGATCGATGCGGCGCTCGTGCGTGAACTCGCCGAGACGCACGACTACCTCGTCACGGTCGAGGAAGGCTGCGTGATGGGCGGTGCGGGCTCGGCCTGCGTCGAAGCCCTGATGGAGAGTGGGGTTATCCGACCCGTAATACAATTGGGCCTCCCTGACCAGTTCATCGATCACGGCGACCCCGCGAAGCTGCTGGCGCAATGCGGCCTCGACGGCGCGGGCATCGCGAAATCGATTCGCGAACGCTTCCTGAGCCCGGCGGCCGACGTCGCCGGCCAGGCGAAGCGCGTCGCGTAAGCTGGCGCCGCCCGCGGGCGGCGTCGGTGCGACTGGCGCAACCGGTCTACATCGATGCGGAAAACATGGGCCTGCGGGCCCATGTTGCTTTTCCGGCTGCCGCGTGACGCGGCGTGCGCGTCGTCGAACGCGCGGCTTACAAGGATTGAACAAGATGAACCAGATGAATCCCGCCTTCGTGATGCCCGACGTGCAGAGCACGGTGGATACCCGCCAGATTCCGATTCAGCGCGTGGGCGTGAAGGCGGTTCGGCATCCGTTGACGGTGCGCACCGAGAGCGGCGACGTGCAGCCGAGCGTCGGCGTCTGGAGCCTCGACGTGCGCCTGCCCGCCGATCAGAAGGGCACGCACATGTCGCGCTTCGTCGCTCTGCTCGAAGAGAGCCGCGAGCCGCTGACGGTCGAGCGCTTCCGCGCGATGCTTGCGTCGATGCTCGTGAGGCTGGAAGCCGAGGCCGGCCGCATCGAGGTCACGTTCCCGTACTTCGTGAACAAGACGGCGCCTGTGTCGGGCGTGCAGAGCCTGCTCGACTATGAAGTGACGCTCGCGGGCGAAAGCCGCAACGGCGAAACGCGCCTGTTCCTGAAGGTGCTCGTGCCGGTGACGAGCCTGTGCCCGTGCTCGAAGAAGATTTCGCAGTACGGTGCGCACAACCAGCGCTCGCACGTGACGATCGACGCCGAGCTCGCGGCCGACCTGCCGGTCGAGGCGCTCATTCGCATCGCGGAAGAAGAGGCGTCATGCGAGCTGTGGGGCTTGCTGAAGCGTCCGGACGAGAAGTTCGTCACGGAGCGTGCGTACGAGAACCCGAAGTTCGTCGAGGATCTGGTGCGCGACGTCGCGCGGCGTCTCGATGCGGACGAGCGCGTGGTTGCGTACGTGCTCGAAGCCGAGAACTTCGAGTCGATCCACAATCACAGCGCGTATGCGCTGATCGAGCGCGACAAGCGACACGCCGCGTAACGCTGCATCGTTTTGCCGCTGCAATGAAAAATGGCCGCTCATCGAGCGGCCATTTTGTTGTCCAGCGAGTGCCGGCGCGCAGGGTGTCCGGCTGCGCGAATCAGCGGGCGAGCGACGCGAGATCCCAGCGCGGCTTCACCGTGAACGCGTAGTCGGCATTCGCCTGCTCGGGCCAGCGGCCGAGCCGCAATGCGCCGGCGAGCGCGATCATCGCGCCGTTGTCGGTGCAGAGCGCGAGATCGGGATAGTGCACGTCGAAGCCGCGCTTGGCCGCTGCCGCCGACAGCGCCGCGCGCAACTGGCGGTTCGCGCCGACGCCGCCCGCGACGACCAGGCGCTTGAGTTTCGTCTTCTTGAGCGCGGCGAGCGACTTCGCGACGAGCACGTCGACGGCCGCGTCGACGAAGCCGCGCGCGAGGTCGGCCTTCGCGCGCTCGAGCGCTTCGCCTTCCAGCTTCGCCGCCTCGAATTTCTTCATCTGCGTGAGCACGGCCGTCTTCAGGCCGCTGAAGCTGAAGTCGAGATCGCCCGAATGCAGCATCGGACGCGGCAGCACGACCGCACCCGGCGTGCCCGTTTCCGCGAGCTTCGACACTTCCGGGCCGCCCGGATAGCCGAGGCCGATCAGCTTCGCCGTCTTGTCGAACGCTTCGCCGGCCGCGTCGTCGAGCGTCTCGCCGAGCGTCTCGTACACGCCGACGTCGGTCACGCGCATCAGTTGCGTATGGCCGCCCGACACCAGCAGCGCGATGAACGGGAACGGCGGCGGCTCGTCGACCAGCAGCGGCGACAGCAGGTGGCCTTCGAGGTGATGAATGCCGACGGTCGGCTTGTTCCATGCCAGCGCGAGCGCATTCGCGATGCTCGCGCCGACCAGCAGCGCGCCGGCGAGGCCGGGGCCTTGCGTGAACGCGATCGCGTCGATGTCGTCGCGGTGCGTGCCGCTTTGCGCCATCACTTCCTCGAGCAGCGGCAGCGCGCGGCGGATGTGATCGCGCGACGCGAGCTCCGGCACGACGCCACCGTATTCGCGGTGCATCGCGATCTGCGAATGAAGCGCGTGCGCGAGGAGGCCGCGCTGCGTGTCGTAGAGCGCGAGGCCGGTTTCATCGCAGGAGCTTTCGATGCCGAGAACGAGCATGGGTAAGGGCGGGGGCGCGGTCTGAAGCGCGCCGCAGGTAGGTCGACGTAACCAGAAATTATAGCAGGCGGGAGCCGGTCGCCGCCGCGGACGGCCCGGGCCGGAGGCCGGGCAGGTACAATCCGCGCCATGGAAACTTATGACATCGCCGTGATCGGCGCGGGCGCCGCCGGGATGATGTGCGCCGCGGTCGCCGGGCAACTCGGCCGCCGCGTGGTGCTGATCGACCACGCGCCGCGGCTCGCCGAGAAAATCCGCATCTCGGGCGGCGGCCGCTGCAACTTCACGAATCTCTACGCAGGCCCCGACAACTACCTGTCGTCGAATCCGCATTTCGCGCGCTCGGCGCTCGCGCGTTACACGCCGCGCGACTTCCTCGGGCTCCTCAAGCGCCATCACGTCACCTGGCACGAAAAGCACAAGGGCCAGCTCTTCTGCGACCACGGCAGCGACGCGATCATCGACATGCTGAAGCACGAATGCGACGCGGGCGGCATCGCCTGGCGCCGGCCGGTGGTCGTCGACGCGGTGCGCCACGCAGCGGCCGACGGCTTCACCCTCGACACGCAGCAGGCAGGGCCGATCCGCGCACGCGCGCTGATCGTCGCGACGGGCGGCCTGTCGATCCCGAAGATCGGCGCGACCGACTTCGGCTACCGGGTCGCGAAGCAGTTCGGCCACAAGCTCGTCGATACGCGGCCCGCGCTCGTGCCGCTCACGTTCGCGCAGCACGACTGGGAGCCGTTCGCGGCGCTGTCCGGCGTGTCGCTCGAAGTGCGCGTGTCGACGGGCGACAAGAAGCGCGGCGGCGAATTCGTCGAGGATCTGCTGCTCACTCATCGCGGCCTGTCGGGCCCCGGCATCCTGCAGATCTCCAGTTACTGGCAGTCCGGCGACCCGATCCGCATCGACCTCCTGCCGCAGCGCGACGCGGTGGCCGACCTGCTCGACGCGAAGCGCACGTCGAAGCGTCAGATCGGCTCGCTGCTCGCGCACTGGGTGCCGTCGCGCCTCGCGCACGTCTGGCTCGACACGCATCGCGTCGCGGCCGACGCGCGGCTCGCGGACCTGCCCGACAAGACGCTGCGCCAGATCGGCGACGCGCTGTCCGGCTGGACGCTGACGCCGAACGGCACCGAGGGCTACAAGAAGGCCGAGGTGACGAAGGGCGGCGTCGATACGCGCGAACTGTCGTCGGCGACGATGATGAGCGCGCGGGTGCCGGGGCTGTTCTTCATCGGCGAGGCGGTGGACGTGACGGGCTGGCTCGGCGGCTACAACTTCCAGTGGGCATGGGCGTCCGGCACGGCGGCCGGGCAGGCGGCGGCGGAGTTTGCGCGTGGCGTCTGACGGGTCCGCGCAGGCCCGCCGTTGACGGGATCCGGCCCTTAGGCCTTTGTGCGACGCTCTGCTATACTCGTAAGTCTTCCCTGCAAACCTTTATTCGTGTCGGATCATGACGATCATTCGCGTTAAAGAGAACGAGCCGTTCGAAGTCGCCATGCGTCGCTTCAAGCGCACGATCGAGAAGAACGGTCTGCTGACCGAGCTTCGTGCGCGGGAGTTCTTCGAGAAACCGACCGCCGAGCGCAAGCGCAAGAAGGCAGCAGCAGTGAAGCGTCACCACAAGCGGATTCGCAGCCAGACGCTGCCGAAGAAGCTGTACTGAACGATTGAGCGCCGCGCGGTTCACTGAGCGGCGCACCGGCGACCTCCGCACGATTGGTGTCGATCAGGGGCTGCGAGTCGCCGATGCCGGATTCGAGCAACCCGCTTGAGACATAGTCCCAAGCGGGTTTTTGTGTTGACGTCCATTCACGGGCGTCGAAGTCACGTTTCCATCCCGGGTGCAAGATGAGTTTGAAAGAGCAGATCAGCGAAGACATGAAGGCCGCGATGCGCGCGAAGGAAAGCGAGCGTCTGGCGACGGTTCGCCTGCTGCTGGCCGCGATCAAGCAGCGCGAGATCGATGATCAGGTGACCCTCGACGACGCGGGCATCACCGCCGTGATCGACAAGATGATCAAGCAGCGCAAGGACTCGATCAGCCAGTTCCAGGCCGCCGGCCGCGACGATCTCGTCGCGAAGGAACAGGCCGAACTGACCGTGCTGGGCGCCTACATGCCCGCGCAACTGTCGGACGCGGAAGTGGCCGCCGAAGTCCAGGCCGCGGTCGCGGCAACGGGCGCGGCCGGCCCGCAGGACATGGGCAAGGTGATGGGCGTGCTGAAGGGCAAGCTCGCCGGCCGTGCCGACATGACCGCCGTCTCCGCGCAGGTCAAGGCCGCGCTGTCGAAGTAAAACCCGCTTCCCGGCGCGTCGCATGCGCGTGCGCCGGGGCATCGTATTGTCCTTTTTTCGCTCGATCCCACGGTGATTCCGCATTCGTTCCTGCAGGATTTGCTGAACCGCGTCGATATCGTCGACGTGGTGGGCCGGTACGTGCAGCTCAAGAAGGGCGGCGCCAACTTCATGGGGCTGTGCCCGTTCCATAACGAGAAGAGCCCATCGTTTACCGTCAGCCCGACCAAGCAGTTCTATCACTGCTTCGGATGCGGCGCGCACGGCACGGCGATCGGCTTCCTGATGGAGCACGCGGGGCTCACGTTCCCGGAAGCCGTGCAGGAACTCGCGCAATCGGTCGGACTGACCGTGCCGCACGAGCCGTCGATGCGCGGTGGTGGTGGGGGCGGCGGCGACTATCCGGCACCTGTGTCGAAATCGGTCGCGACGGCGCTGTCCGACGTGATGTCCGTCGCGTGCGACTACTATCGCAAGCAGTTGCGCGGCGCGACCGTGGCAATCCAGTACCTGAAGAACCGGGGCCTGACCGGGGAGATCGCTGCGCGCTTCGGTCTTGGCTATGCGCCGGACGGCTGGCAGAACCTCGAAACCGCGTTCCCGGACTACCGCGACGAGTCGCTCGTCGAAGCGGGGCTCGTGATCGTCAGCGAAAAAACCGACGCGCAAGGCGTCGCGCGACGCTACGACCGGTTCCGAGAGCGGATCATGTTCCCGATCCGCAACGTGAAGGGGCAGGTGATCGGGTTCGGTGGCCGCGTGCTCGGCAGCGGCGAGCCGAAGTACCTGAATTCGCCCGAAACGCCGCTGTTCAACAAGGGCAGCGAACTGTACGGGCTGTTCGAGGCGCGCCTCGCGATCCGCGAGCGCAAGTACGTGCTGGTGGTCGAGGGCTACATGGACGTCGTCGCGCTCGCGCAGCTCGGCTTCCCGAACGCGGTCGCGACGCTCGGCACGGCGTGCACGCCGATTCACGTGCAGAAGTTGCTGCGCCAGACCGATACGGTCATTTTCAGCTTCGACGGCGACTCGGCCGGCCGGCGTGCGGCGCGCCGCGCGCTCGAGGCGTGCCTGCCGCATGCGGCGGACAACCGGACGATCCGATTCCTTTTCCTGCCGTCCGAACATGATCCCGACAGCTACGTACGCGAGTTCGGCGCGGACGCGTTCTCCGAGCAGGTCGAACGCGCGATGCCGCTGTCGCAATTTCTGTTGAACGAAGCAATTGCCGGCAAGGCGCTCGATCAGCCGGAAGGTCGCGCGAAGGCGCTGTTCGACGCGAAGCCGCTGTTGCAGGCGCTGCCGGCGAACGCGTTGCGCGCGCAGATCATGCACATGTTCGCCGACCGGCTCGATATCCCGTTCGAGGAAGTCGCGGCGCTGTCGGATGTGGATGCACGCATTGCCGCGCCGGCGCGCCAGGCGCCGCCGCGTAGCGAGCGGCGGCGCGTGACGGACAGCGAAAAGCGGGCGTTGCGTACGCTCGTGATGCATCCGCGGATCGCGTCGCAGCTCGACGAAGAGCAGCTTGCGACGCTGCGCGCGCTGCCGCGCATCGGCGAGTTGTTCGCCGAGGTCGTCGAACATGCGCGTGCGCTGGGCGACGGCGCGGAGTTCCGGCTGCTGTCGGACGTGCTGCGCACGTCCTCGAACGGGGCGACTTACGAGGAAATCTTCCGCGAAATTCTGGACTATGATGAAAACGTCCGCGACTTGCTGTTACAGAATCCGGAGGACGAGACGGTGCCTGAGCGGCAGCGCGAACAGGAGCGGATCGCGGGCGAGGAATTGCAGGCCGCGGTGCTGAAGATGCGCTATGACGCCTGCTGCGACCGGCTCGATCGGCTGGCGCGGCAATCCACCTTCACACCCGAGGAACTGGCCGAATTGACGGAATTGAACCGGCAGCGAACCGACATGAAGCGTCGGCTCGGGCTGTAGGCGGCCGGGGCGCCAGGAGAGGGCTCCCCAGCGTGCTATAATATAAGGTTTCCAGCGGTTTGTTTTCCAAGCAGAGGCGAGAATCGCGATGGCAAAGACGACAGGCGGAAAGAAAGCAACGGGCAAGGGCTCGACGGAGCCGACCACGAAGGTCACTGCGGCCAAGTCTGCTTCTTCCACCAGGACAACGTCTTCAGCCACGTCAGCCCCTGCAGGAAAGAAAACCGCGGCCGGCACTGCTCAGGCTGCGCCGGCGTCGGCAGCCAGAACACGGGCTGCCGCCAGACCCGACTCCGGGCCGGCCAAGCCGGCGGCGAAGCGGGCAAGTGCGAAAAGCGCAAGGGACACGACTGCCGCCGCGGACGAAACGGCAGTACGTACTACTCATGCACCCACGGTTCAACCGGCTGTCGTCCAGCAGCCGCGAGTCGATATAGCCGGTACGGCGAACTCCATGACCAAAAAGCTGAACGAAGTATCCGTCGATGACGACGCAAATCAGAGCGACGAGCAGCCCGCACCTGCGGCTGCCCCGGGCAAATCCAAGGTGCGCGATCGTCGCGCCAAGGAAAAGGCGCTGCTGAAGGAAGCGTTCGCGACGAGCACGCCCGGCACGGCCGAGGAGCTCGAAGAGCGCCGCGTGAAGCTGCGCGCGCTGATCAAGCTCGGCAAGGAGCGCGGCTTCCTCACGTATGCCGAAATCAACGACCACCTGCCGGACAACTTCACCGAGACAGAAGCCCTCGAAGGCATCATCGGCACGTTCAACGACATGGGCGTGGCCGTATACGAGCAGGCACCGGACGCGGAAACGCTGCTCCTGAACGACAACGCGCCGGCCGCGTCGTCGGACGATGAAGTCGAGGAAGAAGCGGAAGTCGCGCTGTCGACCGTCGATTCGGAATTCGGTCGCACGACCGATCCGGTCCGGATGTACATGCGCGAGATGGGCACGGTCGAGCTGCTCACGCGCGAAGGCGAAATCGAGATCGCGAAGCGGATCGAGGACGGCCTGCGCCACATGGTGATGGCGATTTCCGCGTGCCCGACGACGATCGCCGACATCCTCGCGATGGCCGAGCGCGTCGCGAACGAAGAGATCCGCGTCGACGAACTCGTCGACGGCCTGCTCGATCCGAATGCTTCGGACTCCGCCGATACGGACGGTTTCTCCGCGAAGGAAGCCGAAGCGATCGAGAACGAGGACGAGGAAGCCGAAGAGGAAGAGGAAGAAGAGGAAGAGGAGGAGGACGACGGTGCCGCACAGGCGTCGGCCAACGCCGCCCAGCTCGAAGCCCTCAAGCGTGCATCGCTCGAAAAGTTCTCGCAGATCAGCGAGTGGTTCGACAAGATGCGCCGCGCGTTCGAGAAGGAAGGCTACAAGTCGAAGGCCTACCTGAAGGCGCAGGAAACGATCCAGACGGAGTTGATGACGATCCGCTTCACCGCGCGTACCGTCGAGCGTCTGTGCGACACGTTGCGTGCGCAAGTGGATGAAGTGCGTCAGGTCGAACGTCAGATCCTGCACATCGTCGTCGACAAGTGCGGCATGCCGCGTTCGGAATTCATCGCGCGCTTCCCGGGCAGCGAGACGGATCTCGACTGGGCCGAGAAGATCACGGCCGAAGGCCATTCGTACAGCGCGGTCCTGGCGCGTAACATCCCGGCGATCCGCGAACAGCAGCAGCGCCTGCTCGACCTGCAGGCGCGTGTCGTGCTGCCGCTGAAGGACCTGAAGGAAACCAACCGCCAGATGGCGGCCGGCGAACTGAAGGCGCGTCAGGCGAAGCGTGAAATGACCGAGGCGAACCTGCGTCTCGTGATCTCGATCGCGAAGAAGTACACGAACCGCGGCCTGCAGTTCCTCGACCTGATCCAGGAAGGCAACATCGGCCTGATGAAGGCGGTGGACAAGTTCGAATACCGTCGTGGCTACAAGTTCTCGACCTATGCGACGTGGTGGATCCGTCAGGCCATCACGCGTTCGATCGCGGACCAGGCGCGCACGATCCGTATTCCGGTTCACATGATCGAGACGATCAACAAGATGAACCGCATCTCGCGGCAGATCCTGCAGGAAACCGGGCTCGAGCCGGATCCGGCAACGCTCGCCGAGAAGATGGAGATGCCGGAAGACAAGATCCGCAAGATCATGAAGATCGCGAAAGAGCCGATCTCGATGGAAACGCCGATCGGTGACGACGACGATTCCCATCTCGGCGACTTCATCGAGGACAACAACACGGTCGCGCCGGCGGATGCCGCGCTGCATGCAAGCATGCGCGACGTCGTGAAGGACGTGCTCGATTCGCTGACGCCGCGTGAGGCGAAGGTGCTGCGGATGCGCTTCGGTATCGAGATGAGCACCGATCACACGCTCGAGGAAGTCGGCAAGCAGTTCGACGTCACGCGTGAGCGGATCCGTCAGATCGAGGCCAAGGCGCTGCGCAAGCTGCGTCACCCGAGCCGTTCCGACAAGCTGAAGTCGTTCCTCGAAGGGAACTGATTTCCAGCGTCTCACTTGCGAACGCCGCCGGTATCCGCGTGATGCCGGTGGCGTTTGTCTCCTTTGTCGTCTTTGTTGTTACAATGCCGGCCCGGCTTCGTTGCCGGAGCGGTATGTAGCACGCCACGCTTCTCATCTGGGCCCCTAGCTCATGCTTGGTTAGAGCAGCGAACTCATAATTCGTTGGTGCCGGGTTCGACTCCCGGGGGGCCCACCAGATTCTCTTCCAGGATCATCCCGGGACGTTGTACCGTTAAGCATAAGTTGTCCACCTGGACACGTTATGCCTGCCTACGCGCCTCAAGCACCTTCATCAGCTCTCCACGCGCGGTGAAGCTGCGCGGGAAGCCGGCGTAGGCGTAGAGCTGCACCACGACTTCCCGCACGTCGGTGACGGTCAAGCCAGCGTCCAGCCCTTGATTCAAGGCCTCATTCAGCTTGGCAGACCAGGTGATGCCTGTTCTCCACCGCTATCGCACCCGCCTACGCCGGCAGGGGACACTTCGATATCGAGCGCCTTCCGGTTGTTGGTGGATATCGTGTGAATGCATGGTGCTGGTCAGTGGCAGTACAGGCAGCTGGCGCCAGAGAGAATCAGAATGGCGCCAGCGGGTCGGTTTCAGGCGGGCATCGGCTCGCGGCCAAAGGCTTCGAGTTCGCGTGCCAGTGACTGCGCTGCCAGTTCAACCAGTGCGCGGCCTTTTTCGCGCGTGGCCAGGCCAGGATCGGAACCGATGCGTCCGTCAGGGAAGCGGGCGCGGAAGTCGAGGGCATCGCGGATCGGGCCGGTGTTGGCGATCGGCGGCGCGTAGTCGGCCGACTTGATCGAATCGGGGAAGGCCCATTGGGTAATCGCAATCTCGGACGGGGTGGCATGCGCGCCGTGGCCCGTCGGGAACTGGTCCCGCGCCAGTTCGCCCACGCCTTCAAGATCCCACCAGTTGCAAAGCTTCAGCGCGAAGCCCGCACGGCGACGCGCAAAGCTGGCTTCGGCATAAAGCTCGGAGAACGCGGCATCGATCGATGATACGTTGCCGCCGTGACCATTGAGGAACAGGATTTTCTCGAAACCGTGTGCCACCAGCGAGCGGGTCCAGTCGCCGATCGCGGCAATGAATGTGGACGGGCGAAGCGAGATGGTGCCGGGAAAGCCGAGGTGATGCTGGGCCATGCCGATATTGAACGTGGGGCCCACGAGGATATCGGCGGATCTTTCGGCTTCACGCGCGATGATCTCGGGACATAGCCAGTCCGTGCCAAGCAGTCCGGTGGGGCCGTGCTGTTCGTTGGAACCGATCGGCACGACGATCGTGCGGCTGCGCGTGAGGAACTGCTCGATTTCGGACCAGGTGGAAAGATGTAGAAGCATGACGACTCCTGTTACGGCTTTGCGGGTAGCTTGTTGGCGAGGATGATCAGTGCGGCGAGGATCGGCAGCGTGGCCAGGATCAGCATGCCGAGGTGCAGGTTGCCGGTGGCTGTCTTCGCCCATCCGATGATGGCCGGGCCCCAGAAGCCGCCTGAAAGCCCGATCGTGTTGATCAGCGCGATGCCGCCGGCTGCCCCGGGGCCCTTGATGTATTCGGAGGGCATCGCCCAGAACACCGTGTAGGTCATCCACAGTGCGCAGGTGCCGAGCGTGAGCAGCACCAGCGATGCGGCGAGATTGCCATCGACGAGGGTCGACGCGGCCAGCAGCAGCCCCCCGATGGTTGCGGGCACCGCGCTATGGAAACGGCGTTCGCCCGCCCGGTCGGACCGGCGCCCCATGTAGTACATGCCGCACGCCGCCGCAATATAGGGGAGGGCCGAGTACCAGCCGAGTTGTACGGTGTCGCTCACGCCCTGGGCCTTGATGAGGGTCGGCAGCCAGAAGCTGATCGCATAGATGGCGGCGATGATGCAGAAGTAAGCGAAGGCCAGCACATAGACCCGGACGTCACGCGCCACGGCGAGGAAAGAGTGATTGTGCGCCGCCGCGGAGCCGATCTCGCTCGCGAGCAGGCGCTTTTCGTCCTCGGTCAGCCACGCCGCATCGGCGGGCCGGTTCGGCACGAAGAACAGGGCGAGCACGCCGAGCAGGATACAAGGCAGGCCCTCGACCAGGAACATCCATTGCCAGCCGGCCAGTCCGCCGGCGCCGGACAGCGCGGTGATCAGCCACGCCGATACCGGTCCACCGACAATGCCGCCGAGCGGGCCGGCAAGGAACACGACGGCGATGGCGCGCGCCATGCGCTGCGGGCCATACCAGCACGAGAGGTAGTAGATCATGCCCGGCGCAAAGCCCGCTTCGAAGATGCCGAGCACGAAGCGCATCGCGTAGAACATCGGCACGTTACGTACGAACAGCATGCAGGCTGACGTAATGCCCCACAGCACCAGGATGCGGCTGAAGGTCTTGCGCGCGCCGATGCGCGGCAACATCAGGTTACTGGGTATCTCGAACAATACGTAGCCGATGAAGAAGATTCCGGCGCCCACGCCGTACGCGGCATCGGAGAAGCCGAGGTCGCTTTGCATCTGGAGCTTCGCAAAGCCGATGTTGACGCGGTCGAGGTAGGCGAACAGGTAGCAGCTCAGCAGGAACGGCAGTAGTCGCCAGTTGATCTTGCTGTAGAGGTTTGAGGTGTCGCCTACCGCACTTTCGCTCGGGATTGCCAGCATGCCAGTCTCCAATGTCGTACGTGGTACCGCCTGATGCATCGGATAGTGGCAGCGCGCCGGGCAATCACCAACAGCAACCATGTGCACACTTCGTTGCCTGCAGGGCAACGCATCTGGTATGGTGGGCGTCTGGCGGTAGTGGCGGTAATCATCGGACGGATGGTTCGACATGCGTGAAATCAATCAGCAGCGGCTGCGCTACTTCCGCGCAGTGCTCGAGCAAGGGACCATCCGCGGCGCCGCCGAGAGCCTGAACACGTCGCCGTCGGTGATAACCCGGCAGATTCGGCTGCTCGAGGACGAACTTGGCGCGACGCTGTTCGAGCGGCAAGCGCGTGGCGTCAGGCCGACCGAAGCGGCCGCGCACCTGCTCGAGTTCTGGCGCGGCTACCGCTCGCATCAGGAGCGGCTCGAGGATCAGCTCCACGCGCTCAAGGGCCTGAAGCAGGGGCAAGTCCAGCTGGTCATGAGCGAAGGCTATGTGGATGCGCTGGTCAACGAGGTGCTGGCGCCATTCTGTGCGCAGTACCCTTTGCTCGACATCGGCATGGAGATCCTCGGAGTCGATCAGGTGCTGGAAGCCGTGGCGGAAAGCCGCGCGCACCTCGGGCTTGCCTTCAACCCGCCGCCGCACCCGCGTATCGAGTATCTGGCGAGTTCGTCGCAGGCGGTCGGGCTGCTGGTGCGGTCCGACCATCCGCTGGCATTGCGCGGCGGCCCGGCCAGCGTCGAGGACATGTTGTCGTGGCCGCTGGCCATGATGCCGGCATCGTTCGGTGTCGGGCATGCGGCCAAGATGCTCGAATTCGCCGAGAACATTACGATACGGCCGAAGCTGGTCACCAATTCGCTCACGGCGCTCAAGCAATTCGTCGCCTACGAAAACTACATGACGCTGATCGGCGGCGAATTCGCGGCGTATCGGGAGATCGCCGCCGGCACGCTCACGGTGGTGCCGATCGATCATCCACTCTTCAAGGGCACCCAGGCGCGGTTGCTCGCGAAGGCAGGGCGGCCGTTACCGGCGGCCGCCCTCAAGCTCCTTGAACATATTCTGCGGGACATGCCGATGTTCGCGCAGGGCGGCGAGTAGCGGAACAAGCGGACAGGTCATGGCCCAGTCGGTTGACGCTGGCCGGCTGGATTGCGATGTCGCAACGCTTCGCGGGTTTTTCTTCGTGCGGCCTGAATGTGTCGAACGTATTGAACATGTCCGCGCCGGCGCCGCCTGTCGTATCGCCGCCACCGGGAAAACACGGAGGGCGTGCGGTCCCGATATCAATCGAAGTATGCTGTAGCGCGACCTGCGCGCACGATCGGGATTCGTCGAGCACGCGAACCGCAGACCAGCGCCGCGCTCCGTCCGGCAGCCAGAACAAACACACACCGACTTCGCCCGACGGTTGGGGGCGACCAAAATGATCATGCTGCGTTCGTGGGGTGCGATTCTCTCGTTGCTGATGCTTGCCGCGTGCGCCAGCCTGCCGCCGCAGGTCGGTCGCGCGCCGACGCATGCATACACCGACACCGCAAACACGCGCCTCGGCATCGCGTTCCGCCAGCAGGCCGTCGCTCATCCAGGGCAGGACGCGTTTCATTTGCTGCGCGATCCCGTCGACGCACTCGATGCGCGCGTGCTGCTCGCCGATCGCGCGGACCGCTCGCTGGACCTGCAGTACTACATCTGGCACGACGACCTGACCGGACACGAACTCGCCGACGCGATCTTCCGCGCGGCCGATCGCGGCGTACGCGTGCGCGTGCTGCTCGACGATCTCGGAACGAATGCGGACGATCGCAAGCTGCTCGAGATCAGCTCGCATCCGAACATCGAGATCCGGCTCTTCAATCCGGTCGCGACGCGCCACTTCAAGAAGATCGGCGCGGTGTTCGAATTCTCGCGCGTCAACCGGCGCATGCACAACAAGGCGATGATCGCGGATAACCAGGCGGCGATCGTTGGTGGCCGCAACATCGGCGACGAGTACTTCGGTGCGTCGTCGATGCTGGAATTCGGCGACCTCGACGTGGTCGTGCATGGTCCCGTCGTGAATGACATCTCGACCGAGTTCGACACGTTCTGGAATTCGCCGTATGCGTTTTCGGTCAATGCGCTGGTGGGGCATGACGCCGCGCCGGGCGGCCTCGATCGCGAGCGCGAACGGCTGCGTGACTACCTGCGCGCGATGGAGGACAAACCGTACGTGCTCGAGGCGCGTCAGCGGCTCGACCAGATCGTGCATGGCCAGGGCACGGAATTGTCGTGGGGTCACGCGACGGTCCTGTACGACGATCCGGCGAAGATCGCGCGAGCCCCGAAGGACAGCGAAGGACACCTGATGCCGCAATTGCGCGCGCTCGCGTTGCGGCCCGAGCACGAACTGCTGATCGTGTCGCCGTATTTCGTGCCAGGCAAGGACATGGTCGAGCGGCTGCGTGCGCTCACGGCGCGCGGCGTACGCGTGATGATCCTGACCAACTCGCTCGCGTCGACCGACGTCGCGGCCGTGCATGCCGGTTACCGGCGCTATCGGCGCGAACTGGTGGAGGCCGGCGTGCGGCTTTACGAGCGGCGGCCGTCCGGCGACAAGAGCATCTCGAAGCAGGTCATCATCGGTTCTTCGCGCGCGTCGCTGCACGCGAAGACGTATGTGTTCGATCGCAAGAGCATCTTCATCGGTTCGATGAATCTCGATCCGCGCTCGCTGAACCTCAACACCGAGATCGGTGTTTATTGCGAGAGTCCGGCCATTGCGTCCGACGTCGCGACGGACCTGGAGCCGCGGCTCGATCGAATCGCATGGCGAGTCGAATCGAAAACCGATCCGGCCGGCAACGGGCGGCTCAAGTGGATTCAGACCGACGTGGACGGAAAGGCGACCGAGCTCGATCACGAACCGGAAGTGTCGGCGGCGCGGCGCATGGAAGTGTGGTTTCTCGGCTTGTTTCCGATCGAATCGCAGCTCTGATCGTGCCCGCTTGGCCGCGACAACGGCGGGCGGCGTATGCGGACGCACATCGCCGATCCGGACGCGACGCCCGGATTGCCGCGCACACGGTTCCGGGCGGGCGTGCGAAATCGTCCACGTCCGGAACCGCACCGCTCATCGCACGATCAGCGCGCGAAATCCGACGTGCTCTGGATGAACGTGTTCAGCTTCGAGATGTTCACGCTGCCGAAGCCCGTCGTCGCGTCCCAGCCGGCCTTCGCGTTGTAGCCGTACGTTCCGCTGCCGTTGTTGCCGGACGTCACGTCGTGGAGCAGAGCCGCGTTGGTCGGAAAGTACTTGTAGATGCTCGACGCCGGGAAACCGAGCGCGTTGTTGTTCGCCGATTGCAGCCGCGCCCAGATGCCGGTGAAGATCGGCGCGGCGAGACTCGTGCCGCCTTCGTTGTTCAGGTAGCCCGAACCCCACAGCGTGTCGGACGTCTGGCCGTTCACCACGAGAATCGCGCCGGTGCGCAGGTCGGCGTCGAAGCCGACGTCCGGCAGCGCGCGCTTGGTCGAGCCGGTGAGGCTCGACGACTGCCACGACGGCGCGGCTTCGTATTTGCTGTAGCCGCCGCCCGTCGACCACACGGTGCCTGACTGCCAGCTCGGATCGTTCCACACGATTTCGCTGTTGTACGCGTTGGTCGACGTATTGGTGAACAGCGTCGTGCCGCCCACCGCGATCACGTAAGGCGACGTGGCGGGTTCGCTCACCGTGTAGGTCGAGCGCGATGGCTTGCCGCTCGCGCATTCGTATGCGCCGTGGTCGCCGGCCGACACGGAAAAGGTCTGCCCCTGCGCGACGGCCTGCTTGAAGATGGTGTCGTCGGTCGCCTGGGAGCCGGTGCTGTACGCGGACGATTCGCACACGCCGAGCGACACGTTGATGACCTTCGCGACGTTGTCGCTCACCGCCTTGTTGTACGCGGCGGTGATCGCCGTGAGCGTCATCGACGGCGCCACGTAGAACACGACCTGTTTCACGCTGCCGCCGGCGGTGCCGACGATCGACTGGCTGTCGAGGTTCCATTCGACAGTGCCGGATGTATCGGTGTACGAACTACCTGACGGACCCGTCTGAACGATGCTGCTGCTGATCGTGCCGAGGCCGTTGTTCGCGGCAAACGTGTTGAGGTCGCTGACCGTCTGCGACAGATCGCCTTCGGAGATGATGCCGACCGTGGTCTGCGAGGCCGTCGGCGTACCGTCGCCGCCATAAAGCGACGAGAACTCGGTCGGGTTGTGCGGCACCGCGGATGCGCCGGCCGGGATCGTCAGGTTGCTGGTGTTGCCCTGCGGCTTGCTGCCCGCGCCGGTATGCATGAGCTCGACGTTCTGCAGGCCGAGCACGGCGCCGACGATGCCGCCGATCGCGTTCGGCACCTGCGCGGCGTCGGTGTTCGCGTAGACGCTGCGGCCGTTGCGGGTGAAGCGCTTGAGCGTCGTGCGGAAGGCCGACTTGATCGTTGCCGCGGTGCCGGATGCGGACACGAGCAGGCGGTTCGGCGCGACCACGATGTTGACGAAGCCGGCCTTGCGCAGGTGCGCGACGACGGAGGCGACCTGCTGGTCGGTCGGCGCGTATTGCGCGGCGAACTGCGCCGGCGTGAGGAACTGCTTGTAGTGCGGCGAGCCGGGCGTATGCAGGTCGCGCAGGTACTGGTCGAGTTGCGCTTCGTTGCGCAGGTTCAGCCCGAGCACGATGTCCACCGATTCGCCGGGCGCCATCTCGGTGGCAGCCGCCGCGGCGGCGGCGGTGCTGGCCGCCGGTGCGCCGGCGGTACTGCTGCTTTCACCTTGCTGGACGAGCGGCAGGAATCCCTTGGTGCGCGTTTCCGTCCAGCCGGCGGCTGGTGCGGCATGGACGGCCGTCATGCCGAACGAAGCAGCCGCTGCGGCGGCGAAGGCGAGCTTGACGATGCGGATGTGCTTTGGTTTCTTGTCTGCAACCTGATTCATTTTGAATTACCCCTCCGGTTGAACATCGAACGGCATGAACAACAACAGTCGACAGCGGCGCGGATCGTGTGCCGCCGATATCCGCCGCGCTTGCGCGGGTGGCGCGGACGCGACGGGGCCTTTCGCCCGATCCGGAAAGGTGGTGACCTCCGGGAGCGAAATGCTGGAATGCCAGGTAGTGGTGGCCCTGCGCCGCGTTGCGGCTCATTGCGGGTCGGTTGCGCCAGCAGGCTTGATGCAGGCGGGTGGCTAGAGCAACAGCTTCGGTGTCCTGCTCATTCGGTTCGGTCCTTCGGCCCGCTGCCGGACGGCAGCTGCCCAATGAAATGCATCGGGATGTTGCTTGCGCCGACGGAACAGAGGCGGTCGGCGGCGAGAACGTCGGTACGGCGGAAGCGAAATGCGTCGAGCGGAATCGATTGCGTGGTTTGCAATGTGTCAGATTGCTTGCATCGGACGGTATCAAGAACGAAAGTTCGGTGTCAAACTTTTTCTGATTATATGAAACAAAATTAAATGAATTAAGCTGAAATGCTTTTGAAAAGATCGGGAGTGTTTTGTAATTTTCGAAACCCGATTTGGTTGTAATCGCAACTTCATCGGCCGGATCGTTCGCGGTTCGAATCGTAATGGGCGAGCCGTTGTGGAAGAAACATTCGAATTGTCGATGCCGGCGCCATCAACGAACTGTGCCGGGCGGGCGCCCGGCGCACGTCACCCCGCGTTCGTCTGCCAGCCGAGCCCGAGGCTCTTCTGCAGCGATACGTAATCCTTGATGAGTTCGGCCTTCCCGGCGATCAGTTCGGCTTGCGCTCCGGCGGGGCGGGGGACGTCTCGGCGGCCGGCATGCCGGCGGCATTGCCATCGTTTTCGGGCGCCACTGCTCGCGAACCTTCGTCATACGCGACGAGGCTGCGCTGCGGATTCGCGATCCGGATCCCGCGTTCGAGGAACATCACCGCGATCCGCCGGTTGAACTCGCGCTGCACGCCCCAGCGTGCCGAGTCCTTGCACTGGATCTGGCCTGCCAGCGCGATCGTCGCGCCGTCGACCTGGTCGATGCCCCAATAGCTGAAATCCGACAGGATGCCGTCCTTGTAGTTCGGGTCGTCGCGCAACGCGGCGCCGATCTCTTTCAGTGTCGCGATCGCGAGATCGATGTCCTGGCCGTAAGCGATGCTGACCTTGACGGCTGCGTTGCCGAGCCCGCGGTTCGTGTTGTTGACCGTTGTCACCGAGCTGAACGGGATCGTGTACAGCGACCCGTCGCCCGCGCGCAGCCGCACGGTGCGGATCGACAGGTATTCGACCGTGCCCGACACGCCGGCGAGCGTGACCCAGTCGCCCACCTGCATCGCGTTCTCCATCAGCAGGAAGATCCCGGTGATGAAATCCTGCACGAGCTTCTGCGAGCCGAAGCCGAGCGCGACGCCGAAGATGCTGGCGCCGGCGAGCAGCGGGCCGATGTTCACGCCGATTTCGCTGAGGCCCGTCAGCACGACGACGAGCGCGATCAGGATGAACAGCAGCGAACGCAGCATCGGCAGCAGCGTGCGCAACCGCGCCGCGCGCACGAGGTTGCCTTCGCGCGTCCATAGCTGCAGGCGCCGCTCGATCGCGATGTTCGCGGCTTCCCATACGATCAGCGCGACCATGGCCGCGATCGCGATCGTGATCAGCGCCGACGCGAGCCGATGGCCGATCGTGCCGGTCCCGAACGCATGGAAGATCGGCACGCCCCAGATCTGCAGCAGCAGCACGACGGTCACGACGGCGATCACCGCCGATACGATCTGGCGCATCAGCGGGTAGTAGCGGTACGCGTGGCGATGGACCAGCGTGCGATCGTCGTCGCGGCGCTGGAACAGCCGCGCGAGTGCGCCGAACACGACGATCGACACGATCCGCATGCCGACCATCACGGCGATCGAGCGGCCGCCGAGCGTGATCAGCACGCGGTAGCCGTTGTGCACGTCGAGCGCCCACACGAACCACAACGCCATCACGACGAACACCGCCACGGGCGCCCACGCGTCGGCGAGCGCATTGCCGATCACCGCGAAGGCCGGCCGCGCCTCTCCGGCCGCGCGGATGCGCGCGGCGACCGGCTGGCGGCACTGCAGGATCAGCGCCGAGATCATCAGGTGGCCGACGAGCGCGACGGCCTTCAGCAGCGCGACGTGACCGGCGTCGCTGAGGCCGAAGGTCCCGGCGATCTCGACCGCTGCGGTGCAGGCGCCGAGGACGATCACGATCCGCGCGATCGAGCGCTGCGCGAACACGGCCCATGCATCGCCGATGTGCAGCAGCCGCAGCTGCGGCGCATCGGGCTGGAAGAACAGGCGGCTGACGATCGTCACGAGGCGGCAGATCACGTAGATGTCGATCAGCGATTCGAGTGCGATTTCGGTCGGCGTGCCGGCGTCGTCGAGCAACGACATCGTCAGGCTCGCGACGCCGACGAACACCAGCAGCGGCACGACCCGCAGTGCGAGGCTGATCAGCGCGCGCGGCATCCGGCGCAGCAGCGTGGTGTTGCGCCGCGCATGGCCGCGGCCTTGCGATGACGTATCGGGCGTGCCGGTGCCGTCCGCGTTGGCGGCGGAGCCGACCGTTGATGCCGGCGTCGGGGCGTCGTCCGGCCCGGGCGGCTCGGATCCGGCGGGCTCGGCTGGCTCGTCTTCGGCGAGGCGCGACGATTCGGCGCGACGCGCGCTCAGCGCGGCCAGCGCGCGCCGCAGCAGCCGCCTCGCGAACCATTCGACGACGAACGCGGGCACGAGCACGGCGAGGATGATCCCGATCGCGCGCGTGAGGTCCGCACGTGCGTCGGCGCGGACCAGCCGCTCGTGCCACCAGCTGCCCACCGAGCCGACATCGACCAGCGAGCGCAGCGATTCGTGCAGCGCGCCGCCGATTTGGGCGGCCCAGCGCGATCCCTGCCGGACGACCATCGACGCGAGCCCGTTCGTCGTCAGCGCGGCGGGGGCGGCGGCAGCCGATGCCGCGCTGGCCGGCGCCGCGCCGCTCGCCGGCAGCGCGGGCGTGCTCAGCACGCCGACGGCCGCGATCGCGCGCAACGTGGTTTCGACCTGTTCGCGCTCGCGCGGGTTTTGCAGAACGGAGAGGGCCTGCTGCGCCTGTTGTGGCGTCAGCACGGGCACGGCGCCGGAGGCGGCCGATGCGGTGGCCGGGGCGGCGGCGGGGGCGGCCGCGTGGGCGGCCGATACGACGGCGGCGAGCAGCCAGCCGAGCAGGAAATGTCGCATGAGTTGGCGTGCGGGCGCGCATCGAAGCATGGCCCGCCGGTCTGGACGATGGACGGAAGTTAACATGATCGCGAACGCAACCGAATAGTTCCGTCGATGAATATTCGATTCGGGCATACCGCATACCGCATGCGACATGCCGATTCCTGACGAATCAGCTTGGCTCGTCGTGAAAGATCGGCAGCACGTGCTCGGCGATTTCCTCGATGACTTCGCGCACGGGCCGATCCGAGCCGGGATTCAGCGTGACATGGTGCGTGCCGGCCGCGCGTATGTCCCGCAGAATGCCGATCAGCGCGTTGCGTCCGGTTGCGTAACCGAGTGACAGCGCGGTGGCGGGCGCATCGCGATTCGCATCGAGATCGAGCCGCATCGACACGCCGAACGCGCGAAAGGCCGGTTGTGCGAGCCGCTCGACCGCCGCGCGCCACATCGAATAGCGCGCACGCTGCGTGTCTGGATCGCGGTGGTACGTCATCCAGCCGATCGCGTTCCGTGCGATCCAGTCGACGCTTTGTCCGCCGGAGCCGACCGCGAGCATCGGCACCGCGTCATCGCTACGCGGCAGCAGCGTGAAGTCGGGTGCGTCGGGCGGGGTTTCGTCGGGCAGCACGCGGGACAGCACGGCGAGCGCGGCCGCGATGATGTCCCAATGCCGGCGATACCGGTCGCGCCGCGTTTGCACGTCGACGCCGAACGCCGCATATTCGGGCGGCCGGTCGCCGGAGCCGAGGCCCAGGATGAAGCGTCCGCCGGACAGCGTCGCGACCGACAGCGCGCCCTTCGCGACATGCAGCGGATGACGCAGCGGCAGCACGATCGCGCCGCTCGCCAGCACGATCCGGCGCGTGCGCGCCGCGAGCGCGCCGAGCAGCACCCACGGATCGAGATGCCCGACCGGGTCGGGATAGTCGACGCTGTTCAGCGGCACGTCGCGGATCCACAGCGCGCGAAAACCGAGCGAATCGGCCAGCGCCGCGAGTTCGAGCTGCTCGTTGAAATCCGCGGCGGTGTGACCGCCGCGCAGCAGCGGCAACGTCAGGCCGATCGACAGTCGCTCGGCCGAGAAGACGCGATGCGTGACGTCGGCGCGCTTGGAGGCGGGCAGGGGCATGTCCATTCCTTGAAGACGGGGCGCAGCGCTCGCGCGCCGTACCGTGTCCGAATGCTAACGTGATCGCGACGCTCGCCACGCGATCCGCAGCGCCGTGCCGCGCTGCGCTGCGCGAGACCGAGGCGCTCCGCCACGCATCGCGACGTCCGGTTCGGCGGCGACGGGCGACAGCCACGTCGAACGCGGCCAGCGTCGGGCGATTGTAAGCGGCTCGTCGGCATCGTGCAGGCGCACGCGTACGGCCGGCGCCCGCGTCCCGTTCGTGCAACGCCGGCGTCGCGCCGCCCGCCGTCGATCGCGCGGGCCGTTTCCCGTCGTTTCACTTTCGAAACATTCACGCATTGCCGTTGCCGTGCGATTTGCATCGGGGCCATTTCACCGGCCCGCGCAGCCTTGCGCCGCGAAGCATGGTGCGCTCCTTGCATATCTGTATGCGCCGTGAGCGCGATCGCGGGTGCAGCAGGGGCCGGGCGATCGCTTCAGTGGGTCGGACGTACAGAAGACGGGGACAACAGAATGAAAACAGACCGAATCGCAACGCGTCGTGTTGCAAACATGAATCGCCGACCTGCCCTTGAATTTGCGTCGCCGTTGATTGCGGCGACGTGAGCGCGCGGCCTTCCGTTCCATCCGAACCCACTGGATCCGTTCTGAACGACGACATGCACGCGTGACGCGCGAGGCCGACGGTTGCCGGTCGGTCGTCGGGGATGAACTGCCGGTGCATGCAGATGGGCGACCATGACTTCCGGATCATCATGCCGACGCGTGAAACCCAGGCGCACCGCACCAGACGTATGCGCATGCGCATGCGCATGCGCATACGTCCCGCATGCGGTCCAGCGCGGCGCTGCGCGCGCCATCAGGAAATCGAAGGTGTAGTTCCGGGGAAAGGTCCGCCGGCCGTGCCGCGGCGGATCCGATGACATTGTGCTGTCAGTTGATCCACTACCCCGATGGATCAATTGTTGAAGCGCCCATCACCCTATGGTCGATGGGCGTCTTTTTTTGCGCGCCGGTCTCGCGCGGACTGCCGGCCCGATCGAGCGGCGTTCTGTATCATGTGCTGGCGCGCTGGCCGCCCGTGCGGTGCACGATCTGCCGCCGCGCCCGAACGCGCGCCGCCAACATGAACGACACCGCCTTGCACGACCCCTCATCCGCCAGCATCGATCCGGCCGCGCTCGATGCGCTGCACACGTTCGTCGAGCGCCATCCGCGGCTGCTCGTGCTGACCGGTGCGGGCATCAGCACGGATTCCGGCATCCCCGGCTATCGCGACCACAACGGTCAATGGATGCGCTCGCCGCCGATCCAACTGCACGAATTCCTCGGTTCCGATGCTGCGCGCCGACGCTACTGGGCGCGCAGCATGATCGGCTGGCCCGTGGTCGGCCGCGCGCAGCCGAACCGCTCGCACGTCGCGCTCGCGCGGCTCGGCGGCGCGGGCCGGATCGAGCGCCTCGTCACGCAGAACGTCGACGGTTTGCACCAGCGCGCGGGCAGCGGCGACGTGATCGAACTGCATGGCGGCATCAACCATGTCACGTGCCTTGATTGCGGCGCACATCACGCGCGCGCGACGATCCAGACCGTGCTCGAAACGGACAACCCGGAGCTGCTGGGCGCGCAGGCGGAGCCCGCCGCCGACGGCGACGCGCACCTCGAATGGGCCGCGCTCGACACGTTCCGCATTCCGGCCTGCCCGGCCTGCGGCGGGCTGCTGAAGCCTGCGGTGGTGTTCTTCGGCGAGAACGTGCCGCGCGAACGCGTCGCGCTGGCGTCGCAGGCGCTCGATGCGGCCGATGCGCTGCTCGTCGTCGGCTCGTCGCTGATGGTGTATTCCGGCTATCGGTTCTGCGTGTGGGCCCAGGCGCGGAACAAGCCCGTCGCCGCGCTGAACCTCGGCCGCACGCGCGCCGATCCGATGCTGACGCTGAAGGTCGAAGCACGTTGCGCGCCCGCGCTCGACGCGTTGAACGCGCGGCTGGGCGTTTGCGGCGGTGCGCCGGAGCACGCATCGTGACCGGGCCGACGTCTTCGCCCGATCCGTCCGCGCGGCTGTCGGCGCCGGCCGCGGAGCGCAATCGCGGGCCGATCCTCGACGTGCTGCGCCGCGTGCTGCCGGCGAGCGGCAGTGTGCTCGAGATCGCGAGCGGCACCGGGCAGCACGCGGTCCATTTCGCGCAGGCGCTGCCGGGGTTGCGCTGGCAGCCGAGCGATCCCGATGCGCACGCGCGCCGCTCGATCGCCGCGTGGGTCGCGCACGCGGGCCTCGCGAACCTGGCCGAGCCGCTGGCGTTCGACGTGCGAGACGCGTCGTGGCCGGCCGCGGCGCTCGACGCGATCGTCTGCATCAACATGATTCATATCTCGCCGTGGGCCTGCACCGATGCATTGTTCGACGGCGCGTCGCGCGTGCTGCGCCCGGGCGGCGTACTGTTCCTGTACGGCCCGTATCGCCGCGAAGGCCGGCACACGGCGCCGTCCAACGAAGCCTTCGACCAGCAGTTGCGCAGCCGCGACCCGTCGTGGGGCGTGCGCGATCTCGAGGCGGTCGTTGCGCTCGGCCTCGATCGCGGGCTCGACTGCACCGAGGTCATCGAGATGCCGGCGAACAACCTGAGCGTCGTGTTCCGCCGGCTGCCGCACGCGGAGCAATGACACGCCGGCGCGCATCGCGGCCGGGTTTCCACTATCCTTTCGCCTGTGCGCGCGGCCCGGTTCGGGTCGCGCCCCGTTTTTTCCGGAGAATTGAATAATGGGCAAACAAGCAATCGGTGTGATCGGGCTCGCGGTGATGGGCCGCAATCTCGCACTCAATATCGAGAGCCGCGGTCATGCGGTGTCGGTGTACAACCGCAGCCGCGCGAAAACCGACGAACTGATCGCCGAATTCCCCGGTCGCAAACTGGTACCGACCTATACGCTCGAGGAGTTCGTCGCGTCGCTCGAAACGCCGCGCCGGATCCTTATGATGGTGAAGGCCGGCGAAGCGACCGATGCGACGATCGCATCGCTCAAGCCGCTGCTCGAGAAGGGCGACGTGCTGATCGACGGCGGCAATACGCATTTCACCGACACGATCCGCCGCAACCAGGAACTCGCGCAATCGGGTCTGCACTTCATCGGCACCGGCGTGTCGGGCGGCGAAGAGGGCGCGCTGCGCGGCCCGTCGATCATGCCCGGCGGCCAGCGCGACGCATACGACCTGGTCGAGCCGATCCTCAAGCAGATCGCCGCGAAGGCGCCGTCGGACGGCGAGCCGTGCGTCGCGTACATGGGCCCTGACGGTGCGGGCCACTACGTGAAGATGGTCCACAACGGGATCGAATACGGCGACATGCAGCTGATCGCCGAGAGCTATGCGGTGCTGAAGGACGTCGCGGGCCTGACCAACGACGAGCTCGGCGCGGTGTACACCGAGTGGAATCAGGGCGAACTCGACAGCTACCTGATCGAGATCACGTCGAAGATCTTCGGCAAGAAGGACGACGCAACCGGCAAGCACCTCGTCGACGTGATCCTCGATCGCGCCGCGCAGAAGGGCACCGGCAAGTGGACGAGCCAGAACGCGCTGGATCTGGGCGTGCCGCTGCCGCTCATCACCGAGTCGGTGTTCGCACGCGTGCTGTCGTCGCTGAAGACCGAACGCGTCGCGGCCAGCAAGATCCTGTCGGGCCCGGCCGCCGCGCCGTTCGACGGCGATCGTGCGGCGTTCATCGAAGCGGTGCGCCGCGCGCTGTACCTGAGCAAGGTGATCTCGTACGCACAGGGCTTCGCGCAGTTGCGCACGGCGTCGGAAGAGTACGGCTGGAGTCTCGACCTCGGGACGATCGCGAAGATCTTCCGCGCGGGCTGCATCATCCGCGCGCGCTTCCTGCAGAAGATCACGGACGCGTACGCGAAGGATCCGGCGCTCGCGAACCTGCTGCTCGACCCCTACTTCAAGGACATCGCCGCGAACTACCAGGCATCGCTGCGCGACGTCGTGGTGGCCGCGGTGAAGGCCGGCGTGCCGGTGCCGGCGTTCGCGTCGGCGGTCGCGTACTTCGACAGCTATCGTTCCGAGCGGCTGCCGGCGAACCTTGTGCAGGCGCAGCGAGACTTCTTCGGCGCGCACACGTTCGAGCGCACCGACAAGCCGGGCAGCTTCCACGCGAACTGGTCGTAACGGGCTGCGAGGGCGGTATTGTTGCGAAAATCTATTCTTTGAGTAGGGTTTTTCGTTCCCGGATCCCGGAATTGTTAGCTCCGCGGAAACAGTGTTTTCGTTCTTTCATGGTTTTCCCTAGGTGATCTCCGGACTAAACTTTGATCAATCGCTGCAGACATGGTGTGTGCGGCGAAGCAAAAAAATCCCGGAGGTAATCATGAAATCGCTGATCGCAACGTTCGCTGCAGCTGCTGTCCTCGCCGTTCCCGCCGTGTCGTTTGCTCAACAGAACGCGCCCGTCACCCGTGCGCAGGTCAAGGCCGAGCTGGCCGAGCTGCAACAGGCCGGCTACAAGCTGGGCAGCGACCGTACCGACTACCCGGCAGGCATCCAGGCAGCTGAAGCCCGTCTGAGCCCGCAACAGAACGTCGCCGCCGCCGATACGACCGGCTACGGCGCGCAACCGGCCGCCCAGCAAGAGTCGGGCGCTCCGGCAGCCGCCAAGACCGGCTGGCAAGTGAAGCGCGTGTCGGATGGCGCACCGGTCTACAAGGGTCGTTGATCGTCATCGATCGCCGGCCGCATGCGCGGCCTGATCCAACGCCCGCAGTACACGCAGCCCGTCGTTCCGCATCACGGAACGACGGGCTGTTTTCATTGACGTGCGCCGCGTCAGTGCAGCGGCCGCGGGCCGCGGCCGATGTCCCGGAACAGCGCGTCGGCGGGCTCGAGCGCCTGTAGCCACGCTTCGTCGTAGCCGCTCAGCGTATCGAGCGCATCGCGCAGCCGCTCGATCGCGAGCACCGGCAACTCGACGCTGTGCCGGGTCGCGCCGCTCAGGTGTGCGACGCTCGCCAGCTGGACGAGTGCGTCCGCGGCTTCGGCGACGTCCGTCGCAAACAGTAGGTGGCGGTTGAGCAATTCGACGAGGCCGCTGGAACCGGCGAAATCCTCGGCATTGAGCTGCACGGACAGAAACGTCGCATTGTTCATGTTGATCTCCTCTTTATTGGCGGATCGTGCGGTGCATCTCCGAGTATAGGAGGTGGCCTGCAACGGGGCGTGGGCCGGCGCGCCGCGGCGGTCCGGCCGGCAGGAGGCCGCCCGGACGCCCGGACGCCCGCGCGGCGCGGCTGGCGGCCTGCCGGCGCCCGGCCGGGGCCATGCAAGATTGTTGCCGGATCGGGCGCCTGTCGCGGTCCCGAGCGCGACAAATGGTATCTTTCACGATCGGGACGACGTGCAAAAGGCGCGAAAAAGGGGCCGGTGAGCCCCCCGCGTCGGCGTTCCGCTGTGGAAACTGACGGCCGCGAGAGCGGTCGGATACTGGTTGGTCCGGCCGTGCGGCCGGACATCGTGCGTCGCGTGCCGGAGGGCGGTGGGCGGCGCATCGACGCAAATCCGGGAGGACCCTTGAGAGAAACGATTCCGATCCACGAGGCGCTCGCGCGCTGGTTGCCGCAGGCGGCGCTCATCGTCGCGGCCGCCGCGCTGACGGGCTGTACGATGACGCCGTGGACCGACAGCTGGCAGCCGGTGCGGCCGTCGACACCCATGTCGGCCGCCACGCCGGGCGTGATCGCCGGCTATTACCGCGTGAATCCGGGCGACACGCTCGCCGGCATCGCTGCCGCCTACGGGCAGCGCGTGCAGGATCTGGCCAGCTGGAACCACATGTCGCCCAATGACGCCGTGTCGCCAGGCCAGGTGCTGCGCGTCGCGCCGCCGCCTGCCGCGACGTCGCTTGGGCAGCCGTCCGCCACGGCGCAACCGGGCTCGCTGGCATGGCCGGCCACGGGAAGCGTCGCGGCGCCGTTCTCGGCCGGCAGGACGCGCGGCATCACGATCGCCGCGTCGGGCCCCGACCATTCGGTGCGGGCCGCGGCAAACGGGCGGGTGGTCTACGCCGGGTCCGGCGTCAAGGCGTACGGCCCGCTCGTGATCCTGAAGCACGACAACGGGCTCATCACGGCCTACGGGCACAACGGCAGGCTGCTCGTCAACGAGGGCGACGCGGTGCGCGTGGGTCAGCCGATCGCCGAGATGGGCACCGACGCGAGCGGCCGCTCGACGTTCGAGTTCGAGGTCCGGCAGAACGGCAAGGTCGTCGATCCGATGAACTTCCTGTCGCGCAACGGCGGCTGACGCGCCGCATCACGACGTGTGCGCCGGGCGGCGCACACGTTCCCGCCTTCATCCTTCCTTGAGCTCCGTGGCGTCGGACTGCCTCGCATGATTGCCGAGCCAGCGAATGCCCACCGCGAGTCCCGTCGCGCCGAGCGCGATCAGCGAACACTGGATCGCGACCGGCACATAACCGTTCGGCCGCGGATCGACGAACGGGTAGGGATACCAGTTCTCCACGGCGCCGCGCACGAGCGTATAGCCGAGATAGACGACCGGAAAGGCGAGCCATGCGAGCGCGCTGCGCCACGGGATCGGCGAGCGCGGCTCCACGTACAGCCAGTCGCACAGCACCACGAGCGGCACGATCCGGTGCTGGACCCAGTTGTTGAGGGGCGGGGTGACGTGCAGCAGCGCATCGAGCCGGGCGAGCAGCAGTTCGTAGACGATCGCGGTGATCAGCATGTAGAGCACGGCGGCGCCGCGCATCGATTCGTAGCGGGCCGAGCCGGGGCGCGTAAAGCGCGACAGCCCCGCGATCAGCATGGCCGCCGCATACAGGCTGCTCAGTTGCGTGAAGTAGCTGAGGTAGTTGCCGAGATGAAAGGTCGGCATGGCCCAGTAATCGGCGACGCTGTGCAGCGTGGTCGACACCGCGAGCAACGCGGCGATCAGCCGGTAGGCCGCAACGAAGAACGCTTTGCTCATGATGCCCGCGCAACGTCGCACCAAAGCTTCATCGTGCCACAGCCATCGGCGCGCGCGATGCGGACTTTCCATATGACGGCACGGTGACGCGGGGGCTGCGCGGATTCTTCGGATATTTGATCCGGCCGGGCAACGCCGGCCGCACGTGGGGCTACAATCGGTGCAGCCGCAGGGTACCGCCCCGCCGCTGCATGTGCCTGCCCCGCATACCGAACGAGAAACACGAGACAAAGCATGAGAAACATCCTCGCGAAACAGACGCGCTACAGCTCGCCTGCGATCTTCTTTCACTGGATCATCTTCCTGCTGGTGGCGCTGGCCTACCTGGCCATCGAGATTCGCGGACCGAAAGGCAGCGACAGTCGTGCGTTCTGGATGAACGTGCACTTGCTCGCCGGTACGTCCGTGCTCGTGCTCTCGGTGCTGCGGGTGTTGTGGCGGATGATGAGCCGCGTGCCGGAGCCCATTGTGCAGGCGCCGCTGCTCAAGCGGCTGTCGACGCTCGCGCATTTCGCGCTGTACCTGTTCATCATCGCGCAGCCGCTGCTCGGCATCATGATGATCAACATGGGCGGCAAGCCCGTGTCGCTCGACTGGATCGGCGTGTCGTTCACGCTGTTCGGCCCGGACAAGGCACTGCGGCCGACGATCAAGGAGGCGCACGAACTGCTCGGCAATGCGTTCTACTTCGTGATCGGTCTGCATGCGCTGGCCGCGCTTTATCACCATTTCATCCGGCGCGACGACGTGCTGCGACGCATGGCGCCGTGATCGCCGCGTGCTGAAGCCGCGCAGCAGCCAGGGGCGCATGGTTGTGTTGACAACCATGCGCCCCTGGTTCGTTTACCGCGATGCGCGGCTGGCCTTCGCGGCGAACCTTCTGTAACATCTCGGCTGTTTTTACATTCCGCTTACGCGTCGCCGCGCATGCTGCACCGACATCGTCACCTGACCGCCTGGCTCGGCGTGTTCGCGATCTGGCTCGCGATCGCGGCGCCGCTAGTGTCGCAGTGGCGCCTCGCACGGGTGGCAACCCCCGACGCGATTGTCTGCGGCAGCGAGCATGGCGCGCACCGCGCGCCCGATGCAGGCCCCGCGCACGATCACGCGCGGCATCTCGACGCGTGCGGCTATTGCGGCTTCTTCGCGCACAGTCCCGCGATCGGCGGCGCGGCCGCCGC
The DNA here is from genome assembly GCF_046534765.1 of Burkholderia sp. SIMBA_062. Taxonomy (NCBI): domain Bacteria; kingdom Pseudomonadati; phylum Pseudomonadota; class Betaproteobacteria; order Burkholderiales; family Burkholderiaceae; genus Burkholderia; species Burkholderia sp. SIMBA_062. Next base: position 92,318 of record NZ_JAWRYD010000008.1, on the reverse strand, counting down.
ATCGTTCGCTTTCGTCCCCACCCCTGTCGTTTCCGCCGTCGCGCCGCATGCGGTCGCGTCGCGTGCCGCCCCCTATCCGCGCGCGTATCCACGCGCACCGCCCGAGCGCGCCTGACGCGCTGCCTTCCGTTCCATTCATCGCCGACATCCGTGCGGTCCGTCGAGGCCGCGTGGAGGGCGTCACTCGGGCTTTCGATCATGACCATTCTTTCCTTGCGCGCGCCGAGGGCGTCGCGCCATTCCCGTGCGCGGCGCGTGCCGCGCATGCTGAAACTCACCATTCCCGCGCTGGCCGTCGGCGCGATGACCGCGGCGGCCGCCGCGACTGAAGCCGCGCGTGCGGCCGCTGCGCCAGCGGACGACGCGGCCGTGCTGCTGCCGCCCGTCGAAGTCGTCGCGTCGCCGCTGACGACACCGCTCGTCATCGTCACGGATCCGAAGACGCCGCGCCAGCCGCTGCCGGCCAGCGACGGCGCCGACTACCTGAAGACGATTCCCGGCTTCACGTCGATCCGCAGCGGCGGGACGAACGGCGACCCCGTGCTGCGCGGGATGTTCGGTTCGCGGCTGAACATTCTTGCGAACGGGATGCCGACGCTTGGTGCGTGTCCGAACCGGATGGATGCGCCGACCTCGTATATCGCGCCGGAAAGCTATGACAAGGTCACGGTCGTGAAGGGGCCGCAGACCGTGCTGTACGGCCCCGGCGCATCGGCCGGCACCGTGCTGTTCGAACGCGTGACGCCGCGTTTCGAGCGCCCCGGCATGCGCTTCGATGGCAGCGTGGTCGGCGGGTCGTTCGGCCGCAACGACCAGAACGTCGACGTGACGGCCGGCACGCCGGACGTCTATGGCCGTGTGAGCGCGAACCACGCGCACGCGCAAGACTATAAGGACGGCAACGGCAACACCGTGCCGTCGCAATGGGACAAGTGGAACGCGGACGCGGCGCTCGGCTGGACGCCCGACGATCACACGCGCGTCGAGCTGACAGCCGGCACCGGTGACGGCTATGCCCGCTATGCGGGGCGCGGGATGGACGGCGCGCACTTCCGTCGCGAGACGTTCGGCCTGTCGTTCGACAAGCGGCATCTCGGCGACGTGCTCGACCGCATCGAGGCCCGCGTGTACTACAACGAAGCCGACCACGTGATGGACAACTACACGCTGCGGCAGCCCGACCCGACCAGCAGCATGCCGATGCGGATGGCATCCGAAGTGCGGCGCCGCACGCTCGGCGCGCGGGCGGCGGCGACGTTTCGTTTCGGCGACGACTTCAAGCTCGTGACCGGCGTCGACGCGCAGTCGAACCGGCTCGACGCGCGCTCGGCGATGGGGCGGCAGAACTACGGCGATCAGCCGTGGGATGCGCAGGCGACGATGTGGAATGCGGGCGCGTTCGGCGAGCTCACGTGGTACGCGAGCGATGTGTCGCGCGTGATCGGCGGCGCGCGGGTCGACTACGCGAGCGCCCGCGACAAGCGTGCGACGACGAGCGGGATGATGGCGAGCAAGCCGAACCCTACTTTCGACGACGATCGCGCGCGCGTGCTGCCGAGCGGCTTCGTGCGCTACGAGCGCGATCTCGCGTCGCTGCCCGTTACGTGGTACGCGGGAGTCGGTCACGCGGAACGCTATCCGGACTACTGGGAGCTGTTCTCCGCGAAGCGCGGGCCGGCCGGTTCGGTCAACGCGTTCTCGGCGGTGCAGCCGGAGAAGACCACGCAGCTCGACATCGGCGCGCAGTACAAGGGCGAGCGGGTCGATGCGTGGGTGTCGGCCTACGCAGGCTATGTGCAGGACTACATCCTGTTCAATTACGCGGCCGGGATGATGGGCCCGACCACGCAGGCGACCAACGTCAACGCGCAAATCATGGGCGGCGAAGCCGGGGTGTCGTGGCGGCCGGTCGCACCGCTGCGCGTCGAGACGTCGCTTGCGTATGCATGGGGGCGCAACGCGACGAGCGGCGATCCGTTGCCGCAGATGCCGCCGCTCGACGTGCGCTTCGGGCTCGAATACACGCGCGGCGCATGGTCGGCGGGCGGCTTGTGGCGGATCGTTGCGCCGCAGCATCGGTATGCGCTGAACGAGGGCAACGTGGTCGGCAAGGACTTCGGTCCGAGCGCCGGGTTCGGCGTGCTGTCGCTGCATGCGCAGTACAACGTCAGCAAGAAGGTGCAGATTTCGGTCGGCGTCGACAACCTGCTGGACAAGGCCTATGCCGAGCACCTGAACCTCGCCGGCAACGCGGGCTTCGGCTATCCGGCGAACGCGCCGGTGATGGAGCCGGGGCGTACGGCATGGGTGCGCGTGAGTGCGAAGCTCTGATCCACGGCGCGTGTGCGATGCAGCATGCGCGCGCATGGACGCGACCCCGCCCGACCGGGCGGGGCGCGTCAACCGATTAGAGAACCGTATCTAGTCAAGGCGCAAACGTTCGCGACTCGTGCTTCACTCCCGCATTCGACGCACACGATGCCCGCGACTGTCGGCAACGTGCCGTACGCGTCGATCCGATCTCATTCGCACCGGCAGCACAATAATCAGGAGAACATGCATGGCCAGATCGATGCGTTCCAGGGTAGTGGCAGGGGCAGTGGCATGCGCGATGAGCGTCGCGCCGTTCGCGGGGACGACCGCGCTGATGACGCTCGCGACGACGCACGCGGCGATGGCGGCACCGGCGCCCGTCGACGACTATGCGACGACGCGCTATCCGATCATTCTCGTGCACGGGCTTACCGGCACCGACAAGTATGCGGGCGTACTCGAGTATTGGTACGGCATCCAGGAAGACCTGCAGCAGCACGGCGCGACCGTCTACGTCGCGAACCTGTCGGGCTTCCAGAGCGACGACGGCCCGGACGGGCGCGGCGAACAGCTGCTCGCTTACGTGAAGACGGTGCTCGCCGCGACCGGCGCGACCAAGGTCAATCTCGTCGGTCACAGCCAGGGCGGCCTCACGTCGCGCTATGTCGCAGCCGTCGCGCCCGATCTCGTCGCGTCGGTGACGACGATCGGCACGCCGCATCGCGGCTCCGAGTTCGCCGACTTCGTGCAGGGCGTGCTCGCGTACGATCCGACCGGATTGTCGTCGACGGTGATCGCCGCATTCGTCAATGTGTTCGGGATCCTGACGAGCAGCAGCCACAACACGAACCAGGACGCGCTCGCGTCGCTGAAGACGCTGACGACCGCGCAGGCCGCCACCTACAACCAGAACTATCCGAGCGCGGGCCTCGGCGCCCCCGGAAGTTGCCAGACCGGCGCGCCGACGGAAACCGTCGGCGGCAACACGCATCTGCTGTATTCGTGGGCCGGTACGGCGATCCAGCCGACGCTTTCGCTGTTGGGCGTGACGGGTGCGACGGATACGAGCACCATTCCGCTCGTCGACCCGGCGAACGTGCTCGACCTGTCGACGCTCGCGCTGTTCGGCACGGGCACGGTGATGATCAACCGCGGCTCGGGCCAGAACGACGGGCTCGTGTCGAAGTGCAGCGCGTTGTACGGCAAGGTGCTGAGCACGAGCTACAAGTGGAACCATATCGACGAGATCAATCAGTTGCTCGGCGTGCGCGGCGCGAACGCGGAAGATCCTGTCGCGGTGATTCGCACGCATGCGAATCGGCTGAAGCTCGCGGGCGCGTGATCGATGGCGGCACGTGAAGGGCGCGCGCCGCTGGCGCGGCGCGCTGCAATCTATGGTGTCGTGGGGCTGGCGGCAATCGCCGGCGTCGCGATATGGAGCGGCGCGGGGCCGCATCGCGGCACGGGCGCTGCGGGTGACGTGCCGGATGCGCCGGCGGTGGGCGGCGTGGCAGCCGCCGCACCGCGGGCCGCGGTGCCAGCGAGTGCGGGCCTGCCGCCGTCGCTTGCCGGTTCCAGCGCGCCGCGGCTGCCGCTCGATGCTGGCGGCCATCTCGCGAAGTCGCGCGCGGTGCGCGACTTCTTCGACTACTGCCTGAGCGCGCGGAGCGACTTGAGCGCGACCGCGCTCGATGCGCTCGTCGTGCGCGAGATCGCCGCGCAGCTGGACGGCACGATGGCGCAGCCCGAGGCGCTCGACGTCTGGCATCGATATCGCGCGTATCTCGATGCGCTCGCGAAGCTGCCGGACGCCGGCGCGGTCGACAAGTCGGATCTCGGTGCGCTGCAGCTCGCGCTCGACCAGCGCGTGTCGATCGCGTACCGGACGCTCGGCGACTGGAGCCAGCCGTTCTTCGGCGCCGAGCAGTGGCGGCAGCGCTACGATCTCGCGCGGCTGAAGATTGCGCAGGACCGCACGCTGACGGATGCGCAGAAGGCGGAGCGGCTCGCGGCGCTCGCGCAGCAGCTGCCGGCCGACGAACGCGCGGCACGGCAGAAGGCGGACCGGCAGCAGGCCGCGATCGATCAGATCGCGCAATTGCAGAAGAGCGGGGCGACGCCCGACGCGATGCGCGCGCAACTGACGCAGACGCTCGGGCCTGATGCCGCCGCGCGCGTCGTGCAGATGCAGCAGGACGACGCGTCGTGGCAGAGCCGCTACGCCGACTATGCGGCGCAGCGCGCGCAGATCGACGCGGCCGGGCTGTCGCCGCAGGATCGCGACGCGCGGATCGCCGCGCTAAGGCGGCGCATGTTCACGAAGTCCGGCGAAGCGGTGCGAGCGGCGTCGCTCGACCGCGGCGCGGCGGCCGCGCGATAACGGACGATGGCGAACCCCATCACGCCGCGCGCGTGAAGTGCCGCGGCAGGTGCTGTTCGATGGTTGCCGCGAGCGTGTCGAACGCGGGGCCGATGCCTTCGTGCGCGACGCACGCATAGCCGAGCAGCAGGCCGCGGCGTGCCGTGTCCTGCCGGCTGTAGTAGCTGGTGAGCGGGCGCACGATCACGCCCGCGTCGAATGCGCTTTGCGTGACCGCGCGATCGTCGCACGTATCGGGCAGGCCGAGCACCAGATGCAGGCCGGCTTCGTCGCCCATCACCGGCAGCGCGTCGCCGAAGCGCGCATGGATCGCATCGATCAGCAATTGCCGGCGCTCGCCGTACAGCGTGCGCATCCGCCTGACGTGCGAAGTCAGGTGCCCGTCCATGATGAACTCGGCGAGCACGGCCTGCTGCATCAGCTGGCCTTCGCGGTACAGCTCCGACAGCCCGGTGCGGAAGGTATCGACCAGATGCTCGGGCACGACCATGTAGCCCATCCGCAGGCCCGGGAACAGCATCTTGCCGAGACTGCCGACGTAGATCACGCGGCCGCCGTCGTCGAGCCCCTGCAGCGACGCGAGCGGCCGGCTGCCATAGCGGAATTCGCTGTCGTAGTCGTCCTCGATGATCCAGCAGCGGTGTCGGCGTGCGTATTCGAGCAGCATCCGGCGCCGCGCGAGGCTCATCACCATCCCGAGCGGATACTGGTGTGACGGCGTGACGAGCACGAGCCGCGGCGGCTGCTGCATGTCGCCCGCGCTCGGGTCGATGCCTTCCTGGTCGACCGGCACCGGCGTGAGCGTGAGGCCGGTCGCCTGCAGCACGCTGCGCACGCCCCAGTAGCACGGCTCCTCGACCCACGCGCGATCGCCGATGTCGGACAGCAGCCGCACCGCGAGGTCGATCGACTGGTGGATGCCGGTCGTGATGATCACCTGGTCCGGCGAGCATTTGACCGAGCGCGCGACGCGCAGGTAGTCGGCGAGCGCGCGGCGCAGCGGCCGGTAGCCGCCGCCCGGCGCATAGGTCAGCAGCTCGGGATTCGCTTCCTTCCACAGTCGCGCCTGCAGGCGGCTCCACGTGCGGCTCGGGAATTCCGACACGTCCGGCACGCCCGGCATGAACGCGCCCCATTGACGTCGCGACACGCCTGCGTGCTCGATCAACTGCCGGCCGCGCATCGACAGGCCGCCGTGCGCGTCGGGAAGCGGCGGTTCGTCGGCGGCTGACGGCGGCGGCGCGGCCCCCGGCGCGTGGATGACGGCGGCGTCCGGCCGCGTGTCGGCCACGTAGGTGCCGCTGCCGGTCGTCGTCAGCACGTAGCCTTCGGCCGTCAACTGGTCGTACACGTGCAGCACGGTATTGCGCGCGATCGACAGGTCGGCCGCGAGCGTTCGCGAACTCGGCAGTTTTGTGCCCGGCCCCAATTCGCCGGTCAGGATGGCCTGCTGCATCAGCTGCAGCAACTGCCGGTACATCGGTTCGGGCGAGCTGCGGTCGATCCGGCCCGAGAGCCAGTCGGCGACGATGACGGTGTCCAAAGTGGTCCCACGCGGAATATTGAAATGGTTCCCTATTGTAGGACCGTGCGCGCCGTATAGTGAATCTCATCTCATAATCAATTGTCGCGCAGCAAGGGGACAGCCACGATGAAGTCCGATGATGTGATCGTCAGCTTTCGCGGCGTGCGGAAGACCTACGACGGGGAGACGCTGGTCGTCAAATCGCTCGACCTCGACATCCACCGAGGGGAATTCCTGACGCTGCTCGGGCCGTCCGGCTCGGGCAAGACCACCTGCCTCATGATGCTGGCGGGCTTCGAGTTTCCGACGGGCGGCGAAATCTGGCTCGACGGGGAGCTGCTGAATACCGTGCCGCCGCACAAGCGCAACATCGGCATGGTGTTCCAGAACTACGCGCTGTTTCCCCACCTGACGGTCGAGCAGAACGTCGCGTATCCGCTGACGGTGCGCAAGCTGTCGGCCGCCGAGCGCGCGGAGCGCGTCGCGCATGCGCTGAAGATGGTGCAGATGGAACGCTTCGCGAAGCGCTATCCGGCGCAGTTGTCGGGCGGCCAGCAGCAGCGCATCGCGCTCGCGCGCGCTCTCGTGTTCGAGCCGAAGCTCGTGCTGATGGACGAGCCGCTCGGCGCGCTCGACAAGCAGTTGCGCGAACACATGCAGTACGAACTGAAGGCGCTGCACGAGAAGCTCGGCGTGACCTTCGTCTACGTGACGCACGACCAGGGCGAGGCGCTGACGATGTCCGATCGCGTCGCCGTGTTCGACAAGGGCATCGTGCAGCAGCTCGATACCGTCGATTGCCTGTACGAATCGCCGTGCAACGAATTCGTCGCGAACTTCATCGGCGACAGCAACCGGCTGCGCGGCACCATCGCGCGCGTGGAGGGCGACTTCTGCGAATTCCGGCTCGACGACGGCACGCAGCTCGTCGGGCGCCGCATCGGCGATGCGGCCGAAGGCGCGCCGGCCGTCGCCTGCATCCGCCCCGAACGCATGAGCCTTGCCGCCAATGGGCACGCGAATGGCGCGGCCGCCAACCGCGTGACCGGCGAGGCGCGCAGCCTCATCTATTTCGGCGATCACGTGCGCATGCGCTGCGCGCTGCCGGGCCAGGAGGAATGCTTCGTGAAGGTGCCGCTCGGCACGGATGCGCTCCACGCGTTCGCGCCCGGCGCGCCGGTGGCGCTCGCCTTCGCGCCCGAGCACCTGCGCGTGTTCGCCTGACACCGGGTTTCACCGTTTTTCCGTAGCACGTACGTCGTCAACAACAAAGCCCATTTCCACCACGAGAGGAGAGGAACCATCATGAACGGAGCAAGCTCTACCGCACGTCGCACCGCGCTCGCACTGGCACTGGCACTGGCTGTCGTCGGCGCATCGGCCACGGCGGCCGAACTCACGGTCGTCAACTTCGGCGGCGCGAACGGCGACGCGCAGAAGGCCGCATTCAACCAGCCGTTCGAGAAGGCGACCGGCAACAAGGTCACGGCCGTCGAGTACAACGGCGAGCAGGCGAAAGTGAAGGCGATGGTCGAGGCGAAGCACGTCAACTGGGACGTGGTCGAAGTCGAATCGGGCGACCTGAACCGCGGCTGCGACGAAGGGCTGTACGAGAAGCTCGACTGGTCGAAGATCGCGAAGAAGTCCGACCTGATTCCGGAAGCGCCGCAGGTGTGCGGCGTCGGCTTCTTCGTGTGGTCGACCGCGCTGTCCTACAACGCGGACAAGCTGAAGGGCGCGCCGACCGGCTGGGCCGATTTCTGGAACGTGAAGAAATTCCCCGGCAAGCGCGGCATGCGCAAGGGCGCGCGCTACAACCTCGAGTTCGCGCTGATGGCCGACGGCGTCGCGACGAAGGACGTGTACAAGGTGCTCGGCACGAAGGCCGGCCAGGACCGCGCGTTCAAGAAGCTCGACGAGCTGAAGCCGTACATCCAGTGGTGGGAAGCCGGCGCGCAGCCGCCGCAGTTCCTGGTGGCCGGCGACGTCGTGATGTCGACCGCGTACAACGGCCGCATCGATGCCGCGCAGAAGGAAGGCAAGAACCTGAAGGTGGTGTGGAACGGCAGCATCTACGACCTCGACTACTGGGCGATTCCGAAGGGCTCGCCGAACAAGGCGCTGGCCGAGCAGTACATCGCGTACACGCTGACGCCGAAGCCGCAGCAAGGGTATGCGCAGCACATCGCGTACGGCCCGACGAACATCGCGGCGATCAAGTCGCTCGACGCGAAGACGCTCGCGAACCTGCCGAACTCGCCGGCCAACGGCAAGAACGCGGTGCTGGAGGACATCGGCTTCTGGACCGACCACAGCGACGAGCTCGAGCAGCGCTTCAGCGCGTGGGCCACGAAGTAACCGTCTTCAGGCTGTCCTGATGCAACCTGCCGCGCGACGCGCCGAACGCGTCGCGCGGCATTCCGCCGGCTCGAGCCCGGCCGGAGAGAACCGTTGAACACGATGACGATCGCTCCTTCCTCGCCGTCGACAGCCGCGCTCAAGCGCGAACTGAAGGCCGCCGAGGCCCGCAAGCGCACGATGGCGCTGCTGCTGGTCGCGCCGCTCGCGATCTTCCTGCTGCTCATCTTCGTCGTGCCGATCGGCACGCTGCTCACGCGCGCGGTGCAGAACCCCGAGATCGCGACCGCGCTGCCGAAGACGGTCGCCGCGCTGTCGGGCTGGGACCGCAAGGCGCCGCCGGCCGACGCTGCGTACGTCGCGCTCGCGGCCGACATGACGAAGGTCGCCGACAGCGAGGCGATGGGCGCGCTCGCGCGGCGCCTGAACACCGAGATTCCCGGCTATCGCTCGCTCGTCGCGAAGACGGCGCGGGCGATGCCGCTGAAGGGCGACAACGATGCCGTCACGGCGCTGACGCCCGCGCAAACACGCGCGAAACTGCTCGACCTCGATGCGCGCTGGGGCGATGCCGCGTACTGGCAGGCGATCGCGAAGAACGGCAGCCAGGTGTCGCCGTTCTACCTGCTCGCCGCGCTCGACCACAAGCAGGACGGCTTCGGCCGGATCGTGCAGGCCGATCCCGACCAGTCGATCTATCTCGCGATCTTCGGCCGGACGTTCGTGATCGGCGTCGCGGTCACGCTGTTCGCGCTGCTGCTTGGCTATCCGCTCGCATACTGGATCTCGACGCTGTCGGATCGGCGCGCGAACCTCGTGATGATCCTGGTGCTGATTCCGTTCTGGACGTCGGTGCTGGTGCGCGTGGCCGCGTGGATCGTGCTGCTGCAAAGCGAGGGGCTGATCAACAAGGCGCTGATCGGCAGCGGGCTGATCTCGCATCCGCTGGCGCTGCTGTTCAATCGCGTCGGCGTGTACATCTCGATGACGCACATCCTGCTGCCGTTCATGATCCTGCCGCTCTACAGCGTGATGAAGTCGATCCCGCCGACCTACCAGCGCGCGGCCGTATCGCTCGGCAGCCATCCGTTCGCGGCGTTCTGGCGCGTGTACGTGCCGCAGACCTATCCGGGCGTCGGCGCGGGCGCGCTGCTCGTGTTCATCCTCGCGATCGGCTACTACATCACGCCCGCGCTGCTCGGCGGGCCGAACGACCAGATGGTCAGCTACTACGTCGCGTACTTCACGAACGTGACGATCAACTGGGGCATGGCGTGCGCGCTCGGCGGGCTGCTGCTCGCGGCGACGCTGGTGCTGTATGCGGTGTACGGGCGCTTCACGCGCTCGAACGTGAGCCTCGGCTGAGCGCCGGGCACAAGGAAACGGGAAGGGGATGCCGACCATGAAACTCGCCAGGCCGCTGTTCGCGCCGCACATGTCGTTCGCCGAACGCGCGTGGTATGTCGCGCTGCGCGTGCTCGTCGTGCTGACGCTGCTGTACCTGATCCTGCCGGTGCTCGCGATCGTGCCGCTGTCGTTCTCGTCGAGCACGTTCCTCGTCTATCCGATTCCCGGCTTCTCGACGCGCTGGTACGAGAACCTGATCGCGTCCGACGAGTGGCGCATGGCCGCGAAGAACAGCTTCATCGTCGCGCCGTCGGCGACCGTCGTCGCGACCGTGCTCGGCACGCTCGCCGCGATCGGCCTCACGAAGGCGGACTTCCGCGGCAAGGGGCTGCTGATGGCCGTGCTGCTGTCGCCGATGATCGTGCCGGTCGTCGTGGTCGGCGTCGGCATGTACCTGTTCTTCGCGCCGCTCGGGCTCGCGAATACCTACACGGGGCTGATCGCCGCGCACGCGGCGCTCGGCGTGCCGTTCGTCGTGACGACGGTCGCCGCGACCCTGCAGGGCTTCAACCAGAACCTGGTGCGTGCGAGCCTGTCGCTCGGCGCGAATCCCGTCACGACGTTCTTTCGCGTGACGCTGCCGGTGATCGCGCCGGGCGTGATGTCGGGCGCGCTGTTCGCATTCGCGACGTCGTTCGACGAAGTCGTCGTCACGCTGTTCCTCGCGGGCGCGGACCAGACCACGCTGCCGCGCCAGATGTTCACCGGCATTCGCGAGAACATCAGCCCGACGATCGCCGCGCTCGCGACGATCCTGATCATCTTCTCGACGAGCCTGCTGCTCGCGCTGGAATGGCTGCGCGGACGCAACGCGCGACGTGCGGTGTCGTGACGCGATCGTTGCGTCCTCAACGATGCCGCGCACCCGGCGCGGCATCCCGAAGCTTTCGTTTCGCTGACTGACGGCGCGCTTGCCTGCAGGTTCGATACGGCTCTGCAACAATACGGGTCGCGACGGCACGTGAACCGGTTTCACCGCATGGCATGCGCCGCCGCGCCGCTCAATCCGCGACGCCGCGCGTCGCTCGTCAGCCGAGCCTCATCTTGTCCGAATTCGCTTCCCCCGCCGGCGTCCGGGAGCCGGCCGTCAACTGGCGCGCGATGTCCGCCGTGCTGCTGGCCGTCGCGCTCGCGACGCTCGACACCGCGATCGCGAACACCGCGCTGCCCGCGATCGCCGCCGACCTGCACGCGTCGCCGGCCGCGTCGGTGTGGATCATCAACGCATACCAGCTCGCGATGGTCGCGACGCTGCTGCCGTTCGCGTCGCTCGGCGACATCGTCGGCCACAAGCGCGTGTATATCGCGGGGCTCGCGGTGTTTACGCTCGCGTCGTTCGGCTGCTCGCTCGCGTCGACGCTGCCGCAACTGACGGCGGCGCGGATCGTGCAGGGCTTCGGCGCGAGCGCGATCATGAGCGTGAACGTCGCGCTGATCCGCAACCTGTTTCCCGCACACCGGCTCGGGCGCGGCGTCGGCTTCAACGCGCTCGTCGTCGGCGTGTCGTTTGCGGTGGGGCCGACGATCGCGTCGTTGATCCTGTCGGTGGCCGCATGGCCGTGGCTGTTCGCGGTGAACGTGCCGCTCGGCGTGCTCGCGCTTGCCGTCGCGATTCCGTCGCTGCCGCAGTCGGCGCGCGGCAAGCATGTGTTCGATCCGCTCGCCGCACTGTTCAACGTGATCACGTTCGCGTCGCTGATCTTCGCGCTCGGCGAGTTCGCGCAGCGCGGGCCGCTGTCCGTCGTGTTCGCGGCGGCCGCGGTCGCGCTCACGTTCGGCTGGCTGCTGATCCGCCGCCAGGCCGGGCACCCGGCGCCGATGCTGCCGGTCGACCTGTTCCGCCGGCCGGTGTTCACGCTGTCCGCGCTGACGGCCGTATGCGCGTTTGCCGCGCAGGGGCTTGCGTTCGTCTCGCTGCCGTTCTACTTCGAAACCGTCCTGCATCGCAGCGCGGTGGAGACCGGCTTCCTGATGACGCCGTGGTCGGCGGTCGTCGCGCTGGCCGCGCCGATCGCGGGCCGGCTGTCCGACCGTTATCCGCCCGGGTTGCTGGGCGCGATCGGCCTCGCCTTGCTGAGCGCGGGGATGGTCGCGCTCGCCGCGCTGCCGAGCGCACCGAACGTCTTCGACATCGGCTGGCGGATGATGCTGTGCGGCGCGGGCTTCGGCTTCTTCCAGTCGCCGAACCTGAAGGCGTTGATGTCGAGCGCGCCGCCCGAGCGCAGCGGCGGCGCGAGCGGGATCATCGCGACCGCGCGGCTGATCGGGCAGGCGACCGGCGCGGCGCTCGTCGCGCTGTCGTTCGGCATCGCCGGCCGCCACGGGCCGACGCTCGCGTTGATGCTCGGTGCGGGCTTTGCCGGCGCCGCGAGCGTCGCGAGCGGGTTGCGGCTCTTCGCGCCGTCGCATCGGGCCGGCGCGCCGGTGCCGGTGAAGGAGCGGGCGACGGAGTAACACACCGACGCCTGGAAATGCGTCGGCCGGCGCGCGCCAACTTCCGCCGCGCGCCGGCCCTCGCGTCACACTCAGAAGCCGCCCGTCTGGATCAGCTTGTTGAGGTTGGCGATGTTCAGGCTGCCGAAGCCGGTCGTCAGATCCCGGCCGCTGCCTGCCTTGTAGCCATACCCCTGATAGCCGTTGTTGCCCGATACGACGTCATAGCGCACGAGCGACGGGTTCGACGGAATGTCCGCATAGAAGTTGCGGGCCGGGAAGCCCAGGCCCGTGCCGTTTGCCGCGAGCAGGCGTGCCCAGAAGCCGGTGAAGATCGGCGCGGCGAGGCTCGTGCCGCCGATCTGCTGCAACTGGCCGTAGTTGTAGATGTACGCGCCCGTGCTCTGCGCGGCGTCGAACGACACATCGGGCAACTGACGATTGCTGCCCGACTGCCACGACGGCGCCGGCAGGATCGAGCTGACGCCGCCGCCCGTGGCCCATAGCTTGCCGTTGCCGTCGAGGCCCTCGTTCCACACCGTCTCGTTCGAGAATGCACCCGAGGACGTCGTGTACAGCGTCGTGCCGCCGATCGCGAGCACGTGCGGCGACGCGGCCGGCCACGACACCGTGTAGTTTCCGCCGTCCGGATAGCCGCGGTTGTTGCACTCGTACACGCCTTCGTCGCCCGACGACACCGAGAACGTCTGCCCTTGCGCGGCGGCCGTCGTGAAGATCTGCTCCTCGGCGTCGAGCGTGCCGTCCGCGTTCGCATCGGTCTCGCACCAGCCGAGCGACACGTTGATTACCTTCGCGGTATTGTCCGACACCGCGCGGTTGAATGCCTGAGTGAGCCCCGTGTTGCCGGCGGCGTTCAGGTCCGCCATGTAGAACACGAGCTTGCCGACCTGGCCGCCGGCCGAGCCGACGATCGACTGGCTGTCGAGATCCCATTCGCCCTGGCCATCCTGGTCGTCGCTGTAGCTGCCGGTCGTGCCGGTGCCGTTGGTCTTGACGGTCTGGGTCGTGACCGTGCCGTAACCGTTGCTCGACGTGAATTGCCTCAGGTCCTGCAGCGTCTGCGACACGCCGCCGATCGTGATGATGCCGACGGTCACGCCGGCCGCGGTCGGCACGCCGGTCGCGTTGTAGAGGCCGGGGAATTCCTTCGGATAGTGGCCGGTGGCCGTGCCGGCCGCGAGCGCCTGCGGCTTCGCAACGTTGCCGATGCGCAGCAGCGGCCGTGCGCGTGCGACGTTCTGCAGCCCGAGCACCGAGCCGACGACGTCGCCGAGCGCATGCGGCACCTGCGCGGTCGACGCGTTCGCGAAACCGGAGCGGCCCGCGTACTCGAAATGCACGAGCGACGTGTTGAACGCGGTCTTCACCGTGCCGGCCGTGCCGCGCGCCGACACCAGCAGCCGGTTCGGCGCGACTTCGATGTTCACGAAGCCGCTCTTGCGCAGATAGTCGACGACCGATTTGACCTGGGCTTCGGTCGGCGCGTAGCCGGCGAGGAACTGTTCGGGCGTGAGGTACTGGCGGTAATGCGCGTTGCCGGGCCGGTTCACGTCGTGCGCCAGTTGCTTGAGCTGCGCGGCGTTGCGCAGCTTCAGGCTGACGACGATGTCCGTCGTCTCGCCGGCCGCGAGTTCGAGCGACGGCGCCGCGCTGCGCGCCGTCAACTGCGGGCCGGTCAGAAAGGCCTTCGTGTGGGTATCGACCCAGTCCGTCGCCGCATGGGCCGCGACGGCGGCGAACACGAGCGGTACCGCGAACGCAAGGTGGCGGGGCGACGGAAGGGGCAGCGCAAACCAGGTGTTCCTTTTCATCGGGAGTCCTTTTGAGGAGAGACGACGTTGCTGGAACCCCCGGCCCTTGTGGGGCCGCGAGCGGTGACGAGCGTAGGGCGTCGGTGCTATTCAGGTAGCTGCCAGTTTCCATAGCTGTCAGTTCTGACATCGGCGAGCTCGCACGCGTGCGCCACGTCGTTCGTGCACGCGCGGCGGCCCCGGCGAAGGGAACCGGTTCGCTGCGCGCTCGCGTGACGGTCGACGACGTTTGAACGCACGCGTCGTTCGTTGCGGTACCGGAATGCGCGCGATTGCGGAGCGCAGCGCCGCGCGAGCACATTGGCCGCGATCGGGGCCGGACGGGTCGCGCGTCGCACTATGTGGTCAAGTGTCGCCGCGGCACCCGCGCGACGACGTCCGAATGCGCGGATGCACGAAAACAGGGCCGGTCGATCGCGCGCCTTTCCCGAACTGTGGAACAGCGCGTTGCCGAGTCTTGCAGCGTGCTTTCGGTTCGCGGGCCGGGTGAGCCGATTAGAGGAAAGACTCGAATTCATGCGGCGGCGCGGGCGCGACGCGCGCTCGAGGTCCGTCGCGCGCCGGTGCGCCGCCGTTCGGCCTGCCGCGGCGAACGCACACGCGGAAGGATCGAACGACGATCCCCGCGCAATCCTTCCTTGACGCGGACCATTGCGCGGCTATCCTTCGATTCATAACCATCGGGTTATTGATTAGACCATGCAAAACACTCACGACATGCTGTTCAGGACACTTGCCGATCCGACGCGCCGCGCGCTCTTCGAGCGGCTGTGCGAGCAGGGCGAGCTGACGGTGGCCGCGCTGACGGCCCATGCAGGCGTGTCGCAGCCGGCGGTATCGAAGCATCTGGGTGTACTGAAGCAGGCCGGGCTCGTCAGCGACCGTCACGCAGGCCGGCAGACGCACTACAGCGCGCAGCCGCAGGCGCTGACTCCGTTGATCGACTGGACCAGCCAGATGGCAGGCTTCTGGCAGAACCGGTTCGACGCTCTCGAAGATCTGCTGACAAGGATGGATCAATGAACCAGCCCACTTCCGAAACACGCACCGTCGTCGTCGAACGGGAACTGTCGCATTCGCCGGAGAAGATCTGGCGCGCGCTCACGCAACCGCACCTGATCGAGGCGTGGCTGATGAAGAGCGATTTCGAGCCCGTCGCGGGGCGCGCGTTCAGCTTTCACGCGGACTGGGGTTCGGTCGACTGCACGTTGCTGACGATCGAACCGCAGCGCGTGCTGTCCTACACGTGGGCCGCGTATGGCCTGGAAAGCGTCGTCACATGGACGCTCACGCCCACGCCGAGCGGCACGCTGTTGCGCATGGAGCAGGCCGGCTTCCGCGCCGATCAGGAACAGGCATACCGCGGTGCGCAGCACGGCTGGGTGCGGTTCTTCGAGTCGCTCGAACAGGTGCTCGCGCGTGCCGATGAAGACGAGGAGGGCCGGGCATGAGCGCGTCCGACCCGGGCCTCCCGCCGTCGGCCCGTATCGATGCGCTGATCGCGGGGATCGCCGACTGGCGCGGCAAGACGTTCGCCGAGTTGCGCGAGACGATCCTCGCCGTCGACGACGGCATCGTCGAGGAATGGAAATGGATGGGCAGCCCCGTGTGGGGGTGCGACGGGATGATCGCGGTCGCGAACGCGCACAAGGGCAAGGTGAAGCTGACCTTCATGCACGGCGCGCATCTGCCCGATCCCGACGGGCTGTTCAATGATGGCCTCGACGGCAATGCGCGGCGCGCGATCGATTTCTTCGAAGGCGACAAGCTCGACAAGCGGGGGCTGAAGCGGCTCGTTCGCGCCGCGATCGACTACAACCGCGCGCACCTGAAGAAGAACGCCCGCACCGGCGCCGGCGCCGGCGCGAAAGCGCGAGCCGACAAGGCCGCATGACGCGCGGGCACACCGGGCGCACAGCCCGGCCGCCGCCTTCCCGCTGCCGACCGACAGGCAAAAAAAGCCCGACACGAGGTCGGGCATTCAAATCGGCCGCAACCGCCGCGAGGCGGCTGCGGCACCTGCAAAAGCAGGACGCTTACGCTGCGAGCAGCGAGCGCAGCACGAACGGCAGGATACCGCCGTGCTTGTAGTAGTCGACTTCGATCGGCGTATCGATGCGCAGCAGCACCGGCACGCGCTGCGTTTCGCCGTTCTTGCGGTGGATCACGAGCGTGACGTCCTGCTGCGGCTTGAAGTCGTCGCCGAGGCCTTCGATGTCGTAGGTCTCTTCGCCGGTGATGCCGAGCGACTGGATGCTGTCCGCACCCTTGAACTGCAGCGGCAGCACGCCCATGCCGACCAGGTTCGAGCGGTGGATCCGCTCGAAGCTGCGTGCGATCACGGCCTTCACGCCGAGCAGTTGCGTGCCCTTCGCGGCCCAGTCGCGCGACGAGCCCGTGCCGTACTCCTCGCCCGCGAACACGACGGTCGGCGTGTCGGCGCCGACGTAGCGCATTGCGGCGTCGTAGATCGACAGCTGTTCGCCGCTCGGCTGGTGGATCGTCAGACCGCCTTCGACGCGCGAGCCGTCTGCCTTCACCGGGATCATCAGGTTCTTGATCCGGACGTTCGCGAACGTGCCGCGCATCATCACGTCGTGGTTGCCGCGGCGCGAGCCGTAGCTGTTGAAGTCGGCCTTCTGCACGCCGTTCTCCTTCAGCCACTTGCCTGCCGGCGAGTCTTCCTTGATCGAGCCTGCCGGGCTGATGTGGTCGGTCGTGACCGAGTCACCGAAGATGCCCAGTGCGCGCGCGCCCTTGACCGTCGGGATCGAAGCGGCCGGCTCCATCGAGAAGTCGTTGCCGAAGAACGGCGGCTCCGCGATGTAGGTCGACTTCGGCCAGTCGTAGACCTGGCCCGTTTCGCCCTCGATCTTGCTCCAGAGGTCGCCCTTCTTGGTCAGCTTCGAGTAGTTGTCCTCGAACTTCTTCGGGTCGAGCGCGAACTTGAGCAGCGCGTGGATTTCCTCGCTCGTCGGCCAGATGTCGCCGAGGTAGATGTCGTAGCCGTCCTTGCCCTTGCCGACCGGCTCGGTCATCAGGTCGCGCGTGATGTTGCCGGCGATCGCGTATGCGACGACGAGCGGCGGCGACGCGAGGAAGTTCGCGCGGATGTTCGGGTGGATACGCGCTTCGAAGTTGCGGTTGCCCGACAGCACCGCTGCCGCGACGATGTCGTTCTTCGTGATCGCTTCGTTCAGTTCCGGCGTCAGGTCGCCCGCGTTGCCGATACAGGTCGTGCAGCCGTAGGCGGCGACTTCGAAGCCGAGCTTCGCGAGGTAGGGCAGCAGGCCCGTCTTCGTCAGGTACTCGGTGACGATGCGCGATCCCGGCGCGAGCGACGTCTTGATGTGCGGCGCGACGGTGAGGCCGGCTTCGACGGCCTTCTTCGCGAGCAGGCCGGCGGCCAGCAGCACGCTCGGGTTCGACGTGTTCGTGCATGACGTGATCGCGGCGATCAGCACGTCGCCGTTCTTCACGTCGACGCCGTTGGTCGTCGTGTACTGCGTGTTCAGTTCTTCCGCCTTCTTCGCGAAGCCGTTTTCCGCGACCGGCTTCGAGAACAGGTCGGTGAACGTCGACTTGACGTTGCCGATCTCGATGCGGTCCTGCGGGCGCTTCGGGCCTGCCAGCGACGGGGCGACCGTCGCCAGGTCGAGCGTCACCGTCTTCGTGTAGTCGATGTCGCCGGCCTGCGGAATGCCGAACAGATTCTGTGCCTTGAAGTAGTTCTCGAAGGCGGCGATTTCCGCCTTCGTGCGGCCCGTGCCTTCGAAGTAGTCGATGGTCTTTTCGTCGACCGGGAAGAAGCCCATCGTCGCGCCGTATTCCGGCGCCATGTTGCCGATCGTGGCGCGGTCCGGCAGCGACAGCGAGCGCGTGCCTTCGCCGAAGAATTCGACGAACTTGCCGACGACCTTTTCCTTGCGCAGCATTTCGGTGATCGTCAGCACCAGGTCGGTGGCCGTCACGCCTTCGCGCAGCTTGCCCTTCAGCTCGACGCCGACGACGTCCGGCGTCAGGAAGTACACCGGCTGGCCGAGCATGCCGGCTTCGGCCTCGATGCCGCCCACGCCCCAGCCGACCACGCCGATGCCGTTGATCATCGTCGTGTGGCTGTCCGTGCCGACGAGGGTGTCCGGGTAGTACACGGTGTCGCCGCCGTCCGCCTTCTTGTGGACGCCGCGCGCGAGATACTCGAGGTTCACCTGGTGGACGATGCCGACGCCCGGCGGCACGACCTTGAACGTGTCGAACGCCTGCATGCCCCACTTCATGAACTGGTAGCGTTCGTTGTTGCGCTGGAATTCCAGCTTCATGTTCAGGTCGAGCGCGTCCTTCTGGCGGAAGTAGTCGATCTGGACCGAGTGGTCGACGACGAGATCGACCGGAACCAGCGGCTCGATCTTCTTCGGGTTCTTGCCCGAACGCTCGGCGACGCCGCGCATGGCCGCGATGTCGGCGAGCAGCGGCACGCCCGTGAAGTCCTGCAGCACGACGCGCGACACCACGAACGGAATCTCGTCGACGCGCTTCGCGGTCGGCTTCCAGTTCGCAAGCTGCTCGATGTGTTCTTCGGTGATCTTCTTGCCGTCGTAGTTGCGCAGCACGGACTCGAGCACGATACGGATCGACACCGGCAGGCGCTCGATCTTCGTCTTCAGCTCCTTGCCGAGTTGCGGCAGCGAGTAGAACTTGCCTTTGCCGGAACCGCTGTCGAATTCCTTGAGGGTCTTGTGGAGATTGTGGGCCATGGTGATTTTCCTGGGTTTAAGGCTAGGAAACAAAGAGTCCTGTAGATGACGGCTATATCACATACAGATCGACGTATTCATCGACCGGCATTGCTTCGAGCTTTGCCTGGTCCAGCGACACGTCGAGAATCGCTTGTTGCTGTCTGGCCGGAAAGCGGCGGGCGAGGTTGGTCCTGAACTTCTCGACCAGCAGCGGGATGCCGTCCGTGCGGCGCCGCCGGTGGCCGAGCGGGTATTCGATCGCCACTTCGGCAAGCTTCGACCCGTCCGCGAATTCGATCGTCAGCGCATTCGCGATCGATCGCTTGGCCGGGTCATGGTAATCCTTCGTGAACTGCGGATCCTCGACGCACACGGTTTTCGCGCGCAGCGCGTCGATGCGCGGATCGGCGGCGACCGCGTCTTCGTAATCGGCCGCGGTCAGCCGGCCGAACAGCAGCGGCACGGCGACCATGTACTGGATGCAGTGATCGCGATCGGCCGGATTCGCGAGCGGGCCCTGCTTGTCGATGATGCGCAGCGCGGCCGCGTGCGTGCGGATCGTGATCCGGCTGATGTCGTCGGTCGTGCGGCCCGTCGCGGCGAGCTGGGCGTGCAACTGCAGCGCGGCCTCGGCGGCCGTCTGCGCGTGGAATTCGGCCGGGAACGCGATCTTGAACAGCACGTTCTCCATCACGTACGTGCCGTACGGGCGCTGGAAGCGGAACGGCTGCCCGTCGAACAGCACGTCGTAGAAGCCCCAGGTCTTTGCGGTGAGCGCCGACGGATAGCCCATTTCACCCGTTTTCGCGATCAGCGCGAGGCGCACCGCGCGGGACGTCGCGTCGCCTGCCGCCCATGACTTGCGCGAACCGGTGTTCGGCGCGTGGCGGTAGGTGCGCAGCGCTTGACCGTCGACGAACGCGTTGGACACCGCGTTGATCAGCTCGTCGCGCGTGAGCCCGAGCAGGCGGCCGACGACGGCGGTCGACGCGACCTTCACGAGCAGCACGTGGTCGAGCCCGACCGCGTTGAACGAATTCTCGAGTGCGAGGCAGCCCTGGATCTCGTGGGCCTGGATCATCGCGACGAGCACGTCGCGCATGGCAAGCGGCTTCCCGACGGCCGCGACGGCCGTGCGGGACAGCCAGTCGGCCGTCGCCAGGATCCCGCCGAGATTGTCGGACGGATGACCCCATTCGGCGGCGAGCCAGGTGTCGTTGAAGTCCAGCCAGCGGATCATCGCGCCGATGTCGAACGCGGCCTGGACGGGATCGAGCTGGAAGGACGTGCCGGGCACCTTCGCGCCGTTCGGCACGATCGTGCCGGGCACGACGGGGCCGAGCAGCTTGGTGCAGGCGGGATAGGACAGCGCCTCGAGTCCGCATCCGAGCGTGTCGATCAGGCAATGACGCGCCGTCTCCAGCGCGAGCGCGCTGTCGATGCCGGTGTTCAGCACGTAGTCGACGATATCGACGAGTACCGTATCCGGAGCAGGGCGGACGTTGGAGACCGGGGCGGACATCGAGGGGCCGGGGGAACGCGCTTAGTTCGTTGCCGGCTTCAGCTCGTTCGACTGCGTCGGCGCCGCGGTGCCTTGCGCCATTTCCGGCGTCACGCATTCGTCCGCGAGGCGCTCGCCGCCGTTTGCGTCGGAGAACAGCATCGCCTTGCTCGGAATCACGACCAGCTTGAAGCCGGCTGCCGGATCGTAGAACGTGTCGGCGCCCGTCGTCGTGGCTTCCCGCGGCAGCTTGTAGTTCCGCTTCGCCCAGTGAACCGTGACGAGCTGGTCGCGCTTCATGTCGCCGGCGAGGTCGAACGACAGACCATCCTTACAGGACCACTTGACCGCGCCTTCCGGTACCGAATCGACCTTGGCAGCCGCGCGCGCCTGCGCCTTCTTGCTGCGCGGGATGATGCGCTTGGCCGGCGCCGGGCGCTTGGCCGTCTTCTTCGCGGTCGTCGCCGTACCCTGGGCGAACGCGCTCGGAGCCGGCACCAGCATCGTGGCGGACAACGCGCCGATGGCGGTAGCGATCAGGAGTTTCTTCATGGAGTCAGAACCTTTCGATTATCAGTTGACAAGGGCCGGCGATCGAAGCCGCCGGCCGGTTTGAAACTGCACGCGCCCCGGAAGCGCGCAGCGGCCGCTATTTTCACCTATTTGGCCGCGCATATTTCAGGTTTTCGGGCTCCGTTACGTTTTTTGTCGTTTCGCAAACCTGTGTCGGGTTCACGCCCCGGCGATTCGATGAAATTCGTGTGTCGGTGCGCGCTCACCGCGTGTGTCCGGCGGCCGGGCCGAACAGCGGCGCGGCCTCGGCCGGCACCGGCTGGCCGGTCGCCCGCGCGCGGCGCAGCACCGACCAGTAATAGCGGTAGCTCGCGCGGTCGTGCAGCGTATCGCCGTGGCGCGTCGGCCCCCAGTCGGCGGCCTGCGCGGCCAGCAGGATCTGCGCGGCCAGTGCGACTTCATCGGTGCGCGGCGCGAATGCGTTGACGATCGGGGGGATCTGCGCGGGGTGGATGCTCCACATCCGCGTGAACGCGAACTCGTCGCGCGCGCGGCGCGCGTCGCCGGCGACGACTGCGATGTCGCGCACCTCGGTTGTGACATTGTGTGACGGTGTCTTGCCGTGCGCGTGGCAGGCCGCGGCAATTTCCAGCTTCGCGCGGCGCACGAGCGGGTGGTCGAACTGGCCGGGCGAGCGCATCGCCGTATCGGGAATCGCGCCGTGATGGGCGGACACGAAGTCCATCAGCCCGAAGCTCAGCGTGCCGACCAGCGGCAGCGCGGCGAGGGCGGCCGCCTGCGCGAGCGCGCCGTGCGTCTCGACCAGCACGTCGACGGGGATCGGCTGCGCGAGGCCGAGCTCGCGGCGCGTGCCTTCGATGAACGCGACCATCTCGGCCGCATCGGCGGCGCTCGCGATCTTCGGCAGCGTGACGTAGGCCGGTGCGCGCGCGGCGCGCAGCACGATGCGCACGTCGTCCCGCCAGTGGGGATGGGAAAAGTCGTGGATGCGCACGCCGACCCGCCTGAAGCGGTTCTCGGCGCTGCCGAGGAGCTCGGCGACGAGCTGCGCGTGCGCGGCTTCCTGGCCGACGGCCGCGCCGTCCTCGCAGTCGAGCGTGATGTCGAACACGGGGCCGAGTTCGGCCTGGAGCGCGAGCGACTTGCGCATCAGCTTCTCGCTGCCCGCGTAGTGATCGCAGCAGGGCAGGATCGCGGGCGGGGACGCCCCGTCGTACAGCACTTGAGCAGGAGTGAGCGCGGACATCTCTTCTACGTCCAGGAAGCGGGCAACGTGGAGAAAATCGGATTCGGGCGCGTTCTGGGCCGGCGCGCGGGGCGCCTGGAGCGGCAAAACGTGCCCGGATCGGATCGGGCGGTGGGGCCGGCTGCAGGCCCGCCGCCCGTGCCGTGACCGGCCCGCCCGGAGGCGGCCCGGCCATCATGCGGCCTGCTCAGTTCTTCAGCAGGTGGGCGACGCCGTCGCGCTCTTCGAGCAGCTCGGCCAGCGTGCCGTCCATCTTCTCGCGCGAGAACGCGTCGATTTCCAGGCCTTCGACGCGCTTGTACTCGCCGTTTTCGCACACGACCGGCACGCCGTAGATGATGTCTTCGGGGATGCCGTACGAGCCGTCCGACGGGATGCCCATCGTGACCCACTTGCCGTTCGTGCCGAGGACCCAGTCACGCACGTGGTCGATCGCCGCGTTGGCTGCCGACGCTGCCGACGACAGGCCGCGCGCTTCGATGATCGCCGCGCCGCGCTTGCCGACGGTCGGGATGAACGTGTCGCGGTTCCACACGTCGTCGTTGATCAGCTTCAGCAGCGACTCGCCTTCGGCGGTCGCGAAGCGGAAGTCGGGGTACATCGTCGGCGAGTGGTTGCCCCACACGGCGAGCTTCTCGATCGACGCGACCGGCTTGCCCGACTTCGCGGCGAGCTGCGACAGCGCGCGGTTGTGGTCGAGGCGCAGCATTGCCGTGAAGTTCTTCTTCGGCAGATCCGGTGCCGACTTCATTGCGATGTACGCGTTGGTGTTCGCCGGGTTGCCGACGACCAGCACCTTCACGTCGCGGCTCGCGACTTCGTTCAGTGCGGCGCCCTGGACCGTGAAGATCTCGGCGTTCGCCGACAGCAGGTCCTTGCGCTCCATGCCCTTCGAGCGCGGACGTGCGCCGACCAGCAGAGCGACGTCTGCATCCTTGAATGCAACTTTCGGATCGTCGGTGATCACGACGCCCGCGAGCAGCGGGAACGCGCAATCGTCGAGCTCCATCACGACGCCTTTGACGGCGGCTTGGGCTTGCGGGAGGTCGAGCAGTTGCAGGATGACCGGCTGGTCCTTGCCGAGCAGGTCGCCGTTCGCGATGCGGAACAGCAGGGAGTATGCGATTTGACCTGCGGCGCCGGTGACGGCAACGCGCTTTGCGGGCTTAGCCATTGAAAATCTCCAGGACGGGTGAAGCGGTGGACGCTAGACAAAACGCCATTCTATGCGCGTTACGCGTAGCGTTGCATTGAAGCAGGGCGGAGGACTCGCGAATGGCGGACGCGGTGAACCTGGAGACGGCCGTGGCACGTAGCCGGGGACGCATTTTGCACCCGCGAACCCTTGCTCGCCCCGGAGTGTAGGAGTCGGCTCGCTCAAAGTCAAACGGTATCATATGTCTTATATAAGACAGATGTTTTGCGGAATTTGAGTGGACGAAAAAGCGCGGTTTGTGATGAAATGCGCGCCATGACATCGAACCAGGCGAACAACGCGAATCCAACCGGCGCAGGCGGCCCAGGGCAGCCGGGCGCGGGCGATTCCGCGCCGGCGCCTGCCGCTTCGCCGTCCCCGACCTTCAGTCCGTTATACCAGCAGATCAAGTCATTGATCACGCAGAGTCTCGAATCCGGTGAATGGAAGCCGGGCGAGATCATCCCGAGCGAAGTGGAGCTCGCGGCCCGCTACAAGGTCAGCCAGGGCACCGTTCGCAAGGCGATCGACGAGCTGGCCGCCGAAAACCTCGTGGTCCGGCGGCAGGGCAAGGGTACGTTTGTTGCGACGCACAATGAGGATCGGGCGCAGTTCCGCTTCCTGCGGCTCCTGGCCGACGACGGTGCCGAGCATCCGCACGTGAGCCGGCTGCTCGAGTGCCGGCGCCTGCGCGCGCCGGCCGAGATCGCTCGGCAACTCGACCTGAAGCCGGCCGACCCGGTCGTGCAGGTGCGTCGCCTGCTGGAGTTCGACAGCGAAGTGACGGTGCTCGACGAGATCTGGCTGCCGGGCACGATGTTCCGCGGGCTCACGTTCGAGCGGTTGAGCGAGTACAAGGGGCCGCTCTACGCGATGTTCGAGACGGAGTTCGGCACGCGGATGATCCGCGCGACGGAGAAGATCCGCGCGGTCGCGGCGGAGCCGGCGGTGGCCGACCTGCTGCACGTGCCGGCGGGTTTTCCGTTGCTGTCGGTCGAGCGCGTGTCCTACACATACGGTGACCGGCCGGTGGAAGTGCGGCGCGGCTGGTATGTCACAACCGGGTACTACTATCAGAATGACTTGAGTTGACGATGTTCGGCTCAGGCCGGGTGCATTCGCGTTCCCGACGCTCGCGAAGCACGTTTTGGGCCGCCTTTGTTCGTGTTCGCGCAACTATCCAGAGCAGACTTTCGCTGCAGCGCGATATGAAAAGGCGCTAAAATCGCGGATTAGTGTGACAACATAGTAGGGGTCTAGCATGACTGACGCAGTAAGAAAGCCGAGGCCGGAATACCGGAACATCGGAATCGGCGACATCACATTGAAATACCGCATGCCTCTGGCTGCGATATTGTCGATTCTCCACCGAGTCAGCGGCGCGCTGCTGTTCCTGTTCCTGCCGTTTCTGCTGTTCCTCTTCGATCAGAGCCTCACCTCCGAGCTCAGCTTCGAAGTCTTCAAGGCTTTCCTCTCCAACATCGTCGTCAAGCTGATCGTCCTCGCGCTGTCCTGGGCGTTCCTCCACCATTTCTGCGCCGGCATTCGCCACCTGCTGATGGACGTCAACCACGACGCCGTCTCGAAGGAAGGCGGCAAGCGGACGGCAGTCGTCGTCTTTGTCGTCTCGATCGTGCTGACGATCGCCATGGCACTCAAACTGTTCGGAGCATTCTAAGAAAATGGCAGCCAATAACCGAATCGGCTCGAAGCGCCTCGTCGTCGGCGCTCACTACGGCCTGCGCGACTGGCTCGCGCAGCGCGTCACCGCCACGATCATGGCGGTCTACACGGTCATTCTGCTCGCGCTGTTCTTCGCCGCGCATGATTTCTCGTACGAAGGCTGGGCGTCGATCTTCTCCGCGCAATGGATGAAGCTCGCGACCTTCGTGACGCTGCTTTCCCTCTTCTACCACGCATGGGTCGGCGTGCGCGACATCTGGATGGACTACGTGAAGCCCGTCGGTGTGCGCCTGCTGCTGCAATCGCTGACCATCGTCTGGCTGCTCGCATGTGCGGGCTACGCCGCGCAGATTCTCTGGAGAGTGTAAAGAATGGCTGCAATCAAAACTTCCCTGCCGCGCCGCAAGTTCGACGTGGTGATCGTCGGCGCGGGCGGCTCGGGCTTGCGCGCAGCGCTGCAACTGTCGCGCGCTGGCCTGTCGGTCGGCGTGCTGTCGAAGGTGTTCCCGACCCGTTCGCATACGGTGGCCGCACAGGGCGGCATCGGCGCGTCGCTCGGCAACATGAGCGAAGACAACTGGCACTTCCACTTCTACGACACGATCAAGGGTTCCGACTGGCTCGGCGACCAGGACGCGATCGAGTTCATGTGCCGCGAAGCACCGAACGTCGTGTACGAACTGGAACACTTGGGCATGCCGTTCGACCGTAACGCGGACGGCACGATCTACCAGCGTCCGTTCGGCGGCCACACCGCGAACTACGGCGAGAAGCCGGTCCAGCGCGCTTGCGCGGCCGCCGACCGTACCGGTCACGCGTTGCTGCACACGCTGTACCAGCAGAACGTCGAAGCGAAGACGCAGTTCTTCGTCGAATGGATGGCGCTCGACCTGATCCGCGATGCGGACGGCGACGTGCTCGGCGTGACGGCCCTCGAGATGGAGACGGGCGACGTCTACATCATGGAAGGCAAGACGACGCTGTTCGCGACGGGCGGTGCAGGCCGGATCTTCGCGGCGTCGACCAATGCGTTCATCAACACCGGCGACGGCCTCGGCATGGCCGCGCGTTCCGGCATCGCGCTGCAGGACATGGAGTTCTGGCAGTTCCACCCGACCGGCGTGGCCGGCGCGGGCGTGCTGATCACCGAAGGCGTGCGCGGCGAAGGCGGTATCCTGCGCAACGCGAACGGCGAGCGCTTCATGGAACGCTACGCACCGACGCTGAAGGATCTGGCGCCGCGTGACTTCGTGTCGCGTTCGATGGACCAGGAAATCAAGGAAGGCCGCGGTGTCGGTCCGAACAAGGACCACGTGCTGCTCGACCTGTCGCACATCGGCGCCGAGACGATCATGAAGCGTCTGCCGTCGATCCGCGAAATCGCGCTGAAGTTCGCGAACGTCGACGCGATCAAGGAACCGATCCCGGTCGTTCCGACGATCCACTACCAGATGGGCGGCATCCCGACCAACATCCACGGTCAGGTCGTCGGCACGTCGCGCGATCACAAGGAACCGGTCAACGGCTTCTACGCAGTGGGCGAATGCTCGTGTGTGTCCGTGCACGGCGCGAACCGCCTCGGCACGAACTCGCTGCTGGACCTCGTGGTGTTCGGCCGTGCGGCCGGCAACCACATCGTCGAGCATGTGAAGAACCAGAAGGAACACAAGCCTCTGCCGGCCGATGCGGGCGAATTCTCGCTGGCACGTCTGAACAAGCTCGACAAGTCGTCGTCGGGCGAATACACGCAGGACGTCGCGAACGACATCCGCGCGACGATGCAGAAGCATGCAGGCGTGTTCCGCACGTCGGCGCTGCTGAAGGAAGGCGTCGAACAGATGGCCGGCCTCGCGGCACGCGTGGAAAGCATCCACCTGAAGGACAAGTCGAAGGTGTTCAACACCGCGCGCGTCGAAGCGCTCGAGCTGGAGAACCTGATCGAAGTGGCCCGCGCGACGATGGTGTCGGCGGAAGCGCGCAAGGAAAGCCGTGGCGCACACGCCCACAGCGACTACGAGCACCGCGACGACGACAACTGGCTGCGCCACACGCTGTGGTACAGCGAAGGCGATCGCCTCGACTACAAGCCGGTTCAAATGAAGCCGCTGACGGTCGAATCCGTGCCGCCGAAGCCGCGCACGTTCTAAGCCGAGTCAAAGGAATCCGAAATGGCAAAACGCATTTTTGAAGTCTACCGCTACGATCCGGACAAGGACGCGGCGCCGCGCATGCAGACGTACGAGCTCGAGATCCAGCATGAGCGCATGCTGCTCGACGCACTGGTCAAGCTGAAGGCACTGGACGAGACGCTGTCGTTCCGCCGTTCGTGCCGTGAAGGCGTGTGCGGTTCGGACGCGATGAACATCAACGGCAAGAACGGTCTCGCGTGCCTGACGAACCTGAACGACCTGCCGCAGAAGATCGTGCTGCGCCCGCTGCCGGGCCTGCCCGTCGTGCGCGACCTGATCGTCGACATGACGCACTTCTTCAACCAGTATCACTCGATCAAGCCGTACCTGATCAACGACGCGCCGCCGCCGGAGAAGGAACGCCTCCAGTCGCCGGAAGAGCGCGACGAGCTCGACGGCGTGTACGAGTGCATTCTGTGCGCGAGCTGCTCGACGTCGTGCCCGAGCTTCTGGTGGAACCCGGACAAGTTCGTCGGCCCGGCCGGCCTGCTGCAGGCTTACCGCTTCATCGCGGATAGTCGCGACACCGCCACCGGCGAGCGTCTCGACAACCTGGAAGACCCGTACCGTCTGTTCCGTTGCCACACGATCATGAACTGCGTCGACGTTTGCCCGAAGGGCCTGAACCCGACGAAGGCGATCGGCAAGATCAAGGAACTGATGGTTCGCCGCGCGGTTTAAGGCCGGATTGCAATGAGCGACGATTCGCATCAATCCGACCCACACCGTCGCGCGCGCCTCCGCTGGCGCGCGCGGCGGGGTCTGCTGGAAAACGACATCATCTTCGAGCGTTTCTTCGGCAGATACGAGCATGACCTCACCGATGCAGACGTAGGCGCGTTGTCGCGCCTGCTCGATCTGAGCGACAACGACCTGATGGACTTGCTCCTCGCGCGCAAGGAACCAGAGGGCGACCTAAACAGCCCTGAGATTCACAGGCTGTTGGAGATGCTGCGCAACGTGTAACGCGTTACGCCCGTTATCGAATCCCGTTTCTTTATTTCGATTGAGGATGTGCCATGACTCCGTCTGATGTTAAAGCCACGCTATCGTTCAGCGACAACTCGCCGAGCGTCGAAATGCCGATCTACAAGGGGACGATGGGCCCGGACGTAATCGACATCCGCAAGCTGTACGGCCAGACCGGCAAGTTTACTTACGACCCGGGTTTCATGTCGACGGCAGCTTGTAATTCGGCGATCACGTACATCGACGGCGACAAGGGCGAACTGCTGTACCGCGGCTACCCGATCGACAACCTCGCGCAGAACGCCGACTTTCTCGAGTCCTGCTACCTGCTGCTGAAGGGCGAGCTGCCGAACGCGGCGCAAAAGAAGGAATTCGTCGACACCGTCACGAAGCACACGATGGTGCACGAGCAGATGCACTTCTTCTTCCGTGGCTTCCGTCGCGATGCGCACCCGATGGCGGTGCTGGTGGCGGCCGTCGGCGCGCTGTCGGCGTTCTATCACGACTCGCTCGACATCAACGATCCGCGTCACCGTGAAGTATCGGCGATCCGCATGATCGCGAAGCTGCCGACGCTCGTCGCGATGGCGTACAAGTTCAGCATCGGCCAGCCGTTCGTTTATCCGAAGAACGAACTGTCGTACAGCGCGAACTTCATGCACATGATGTTCTCGAACCCGTGCGAAGAGTACAAGGTCAACGACGTGCTGGTGCGCGCACTCGACCGTATCCTGATCCTGCACGCCGATCACGAGCAGAACGCATCGACGTCGACGGTCCGCCTGGCCGGCTCGTCGGGCGCGAACCCGTTCGCGTGTATCGCTGCGGGTATCGCGTGTCTGTGGGGTCCGGCGCACGGTGGTGCGAACGAAGCCGCGCTGAACATGCTCGAGCAGATCGGTTCGCCGGACAACATCCCCGAATTCATCAAGCAGGTGAAGGACAAGAATTCGGGCGTGAAGCTGATGGGCTTCGGCCACCGCGTGTACAAGAACTACGACCCGCGTGCGAAGCTGATGCGCGAAACGTGCTACGAAGTGCTGAACGAACTGGGCCTGCACGACGACCCGCTGTTCAAGCTCGCGATGCAGCTCGAGAAGATCGCGCTGGAAGACGAATACTTCGTGTCGCGCAAGCTGTACCCGAACGTCGACTTCTACTCGGGTATCGTTCAGCGCGCGCTGGGCATCCCGACGTCGATGTTCACGTGTATCTTCGCGATGGCACGTACGGTCGGCTGGATCGCACAGTGGAACGAAATGATTGCGGATCCGGAGCAGAAGATCGGCCGTCCGCGTCAGCTGTTCATCGGCGACGCGCCGCGCGAAGCGAAGCCGATCAACGCACGTTAAGTCGTGTGCGACGCGAACGGCCGTCAGGCCGCTCGCGTCCGCCAATCGCAATGCCCCGACACCCCGGTGGGTCATCCCGCCGGGGTGTTTTCATTTGCGCGGCGCAGGTTCGCCTGATCCGGTGCGGTGGTCCAGCGACGGCGGCCGCGTGTCGAGCGGCGGCGCCTCGGCGTCGGGCGCGCGGCCGTGCTGCGCGAAGAACTGCCGGTAAGCGCCGGGCGTCATCCCGCGCGCGGCGAGGAACTGGCGGTTGAAGTTCGCGGCATTCGGAATGCCGCAGCGTGCGGCCACCGTTGCAATCGGCCAGTCGGTGCCGACCAGGTGGCGGCACGCATGCGCGAGCCGCAGCCGCTGCACGTAGCGGCCGACGCTTTCGCCGAGGTGCCGCACGAACAGCCGTTGCAGCGTGCGCTCGGACATGTGTGCGACGGCGGCGAGCGCGTCGATGCGCAGCGGCTCGTGGAAATGCCGGTCGATCGCATCGAGCACGCGATCGAGGCGCTCGGCTTCCGGCGCGGCGGAGTCGGCCACTGACGTTGCCGTGTCGGCCCGGCCGTAAGCCTGCGCGGTGGCAAGCGGCTCGCCGCCGGCTTCCGCAAGTTCGGCAAGCGTGTCGAGTGCGGCCGCGAGGCGTACGCGCTGCGAAGGGTCGAGCAACCGCGGCAGTCGCTCGCGCATCGCGCGGGCTGTATCGGCGTCGAAAGCCAGGCCGGGCGCCGCGCGCCGCAGCAGCGAGCGCAGCGGCGCGTACTCGGGACAGCAGTCGGCCACGCGCCGCGCCCAGTCGCCGTCGAACCAGACGACGAGCGCGACTTCCGGCGCCTCTCGATCGATGCGCGCATTCGACGACCACGTATGCGGCAGGTTGGGCGGCACGAGCACCAGGTCGTCGTCCGCGTAGCGGGCGACGTGATCGCCGACGAAGCGTCGGCCGTGGCTGTTCAGTGTCAGCGTCAGTTCGTACTCGGGATGGCGATGCCATTCGAACGGAATGCGCGCGAGCTGGCGGTGGTACACGCGGATCGAACAGCCGGGGGCGAACGCCACATGCTCGTACTGCGGTTTCATCGCGACCTCCGGTCGAGCGCGGCAGCGCCCCGTGGCATGATCGTGATCGATCGTCACGACGGAGCGATGCCATGTTTTCACATGTTTGCGTGGGCGTCCGCGATACCGCGCGCGCGCACGACTTCTACGCGCCGCTGTTCGCGGAACTCGGGCTGCGTCTGAAATTCAGCGAGCCGGACGGCTGGTCGGGCTGGATGCCGGCCGACGCCGACCGGCCGCTGTTCTTCTTCGGTCGGCCGCTCGACGGCCGCGCGCCGGAACCGGGCAATGGCCATACGATCGCGTTCGACGCGCAAACGCGTGCGCAGGTCGACCGCTGCCATGCGCTCGCACTGCAGCACGGCGGCACCTGCGAAGGGCCGCCGGGCCTGCGGCCGCATTATCACCGCGACTACTACGGCGCGTATTTCCGCGACCCGGACGGCAACAAGCTGTGCGTGGTCTGCCATCGTCCCGAGTAGCGAGCTGGTTGTCAGGATTATATCGATTGTTGGCCGGATAGTGTCGATCGCAACCGTGCGTCGGCCGTACGCTGAGTGCTCGTCACGACACGATTCCATGAGGAGACAGCGATGCACCTGACGATCGACGACTTGCCGGCCGCGATCCGCACGGCGAAAAGGGCGCTGCGCGCCGACCTGCCCGGTTACGCGGCCACGTTCCGCGAACTGGAGGGCGATATCGCGCGGCAGGTCGACGCGATCCGCCGTGCACACGCGCACGGCCACGACGTGATTCCGGTGCTGCGGTTCGCGGATATCGCGAATGGCACCGTCGATCCGCAGGCGATCGCCGCGATCCGCACGCACGGCGCGGCGGTGATCCGCGGCGTGTTCGACGCGGCGCAGGCGCGTGACTGGAATGACGAGATCGGCGCGTACCTGGATGCGAACCGCTTCGCCGAGCGGCTGGATGCGCGTGCCGAGGACCGCTACTTCGGCAACCTCGCGTCGGGCAAGCCGCAGATCTACGGCGTCTACTGGTCGAAGCCGCAGGTGGCCGCGCGCCAGTCGCCGGCGCTCACGCAGGCACGCGTGTTCATGAACCGCCTGTGGCGGCATGCGGACGGCCAGCGCATGCATGTCGATCCCGGCCAGGTGCCGGCCTATGCGGACCGGATCCGACGCCGCCCGCCGGGCTCCACGTCGCTCGGGCTGTCGCCGCATGTCGACGGCGGCTCGGTCGAACGCTGGCTCGGCGCGAATTTCCGGCAGGTCTATCGCCACGTGCTGGGCGGCCGCTGGCGCGATTACGATCCGTTCGACGCCGCGTTTCGTCCCGATGTCGAGGAGATTCCGTCGCCGGCGGTATGCTCGATGTTCCGCACGTTCCAGGGCTGGACCGCGCTCACGCCGCAGGGGCCCGGCGACGGCACGCTGCAGCTGATTCCGGTTGCGAACGCGATGGCGTACGTCGTGCTGCGCGCGCTGCAGGACGACGTCGCCGACGACGACCTGTGCGGCGCGCGTCCGGGCCGCGCGCTGTCGATCCTGCCCGAATGGCATGCGCTGCTGCTCGACGCGCTGGTGCCAATTCCGCACATGGAGCCGGGCGACGCCGTGTTCTGGCATGGCGACGTCGTGCACGCGGTCGAGGATGCGCATCGCGGCAGCGGCGACAGCAACGTGATGTACATCGCGGCCGCGCCCGGCTGCGCGAAGAACGACGCGTACCTGCAGCGCCAGCGGCTCGCGTTCCTGCGCGGAGACAGCCCGCCGGATTTCCCGGCTGATCATTTCGAGGTCGAATTCGACGGACGCGGCGGCGAGGGCGACCTCACGGCGCTTGGCCGTGCGCAGATGGGGCTCGGGCCGGTCGCTGCATGACGGTTGCGGCGGCAGCATCGGCCGCAGCAGCGGCCGCAGCGGACGCTCCGGCACGCGGAATCGGCCGATCGCGCGCTTGCACCGGCCGTCCGCGGATTCCGCTGCGCCGCGCGTTCAATTCGACGCAATCGGCTGCGGGCGCGCCAGAAATCGACGCGAATTGCGCAATTTGGCTTCCGATAATGGTCCGGACACAACGCAGTTGCCCCGTGCGCCGCACGGGGACAGCGTGACCATGGAGGACTCGATGCAATTCACGCAAGCGATCGTTCGCCGTCCCGCGCCGTCCTGTGGCGCGGGTCTCACCACCGCCACGCTCGGCGCGCCCGACTACGACAAGACGCTCACGCAGTTCCACGCATACTGCGACGCGCTGCGCGGGCTCGGGGTCGAGCTGACCGAGCTGCCGCCGCTCGACGCATTCCCCGATTCGCATTTCGTCGAGGACGTCGCCGTCGTGACGCCCGAATTCGCGGTGATCACACGCCCCGGCGCGCCCGCGCGGCGCGGCGAGACGGTGCACATCGAAGCCGCGCTCGGCGCGCATCGCGACCTGCTGCCGATGCAGGCGGGCCGTCTCGACGGCGGCGACGTGATGCTGGTCGGCAAGCGCTTCTACATCGGCCTCACGGGCCGCACCGACGCCGAAGGCATCGCCGCGTTCGAAGCGCTGGTGTCGCGCTACGGCTATTCGGTCGTCGCGGTGCCGGTCGGCGCGGGCCTGC
The DNA here is from genome assembly GCF_046534765.1 of Burkholderia sp. SIMBA_062. Lineage (NCBI taxonomy): Bacteria > Pseudomonadati > Pseudomonadota > Betaproteobacteria > Burkholderiales > Burkholderiaceae > Burkholderia > Burkholderia sp. SIMBA_062. The sequence continues at coordinate 59,046 of NZ_JAWRYD010000008.1, read as the reverse complement.
ATCTGAAGTCGGTGGTCAACGCGCTCGGCGACGACACGCTGCTCGTGACCGACGCGCTGGCCGCGCATCCGGCGTTCGCCGACTATCGCCGGATCGCGATCTCGGCCGCCGACGAATACGCGGGCAACACGCTGCGCGTGAACGGCACGCTGATCACGCCGGCCGGCTATCCGCGCGTGCACGACGCGATCGGCTCGCTCGGGCTGCCGCTGCACGTGATCGACACGAGCGAATTCCGCAAGATGGACGGCGGCCTGACCTGCCTGTCGCTGCGCTTCTAGCCGATTGGCGCGCGGCCGCTTCGGCCGGATAATGTGGCCCCCGCGCGGAAACGGACGAGACGCTCCGCGCACCAGCCACGACCCGACCGGAGCGAACGCGGATGACCGACAAGAAGATGCAGCTCGACAAGATCGATCTCCGGATCCTCGACATCCTGCGTACCGACGGTCGGATTTCGTACCGCAAGCTGTCGGAGCTCGTGAACCTCACGCCGCGTCCATGCCAGGCGCGCGTGGAGCGCCTCGAGGCGCTCGGCGTGATCGAAGGCTACCGCGCGGTGATCAACGCGCCGCGCGCGACCAAGCCGATCGTCGTGATCGCGCAGATCGTGCTGGCCGATCACGGGCGTTCGCAGGCCCCGTTCGAGGACGAAATGCGGACCAATCCGGCCGTGCTCGACTGCTGGCTCGTCAGCGGCACGTTCGATTTTCTCGTGCGGCTCGCGTGCGAGGATCTCGACGAATACCGGCGGATCGCGAACGTGTGGCTGGAAAGCCCGCGGTTCCGGATCGAGAAGATCGTGACGACCGCCGAGTTGCAGACGATCAAGCGCAGCATCGTCTGACGCGGCAGCGCGCGTCGGGGCCGCCGGCAGCGGACGAGCGGTCCGGCGGGCAGAACCGGTTTTCGCAGCGAATAACCGGGTCGATCGATTGGTATTCCGAATCAATTCGAGCGGCCCGATTCCAATCAGGATGAATGCCATGGATGCTTTGCAAGCGGCAGCGCAGACGGCCGCGCCGTCCGGGACGGCGCTCAAGCGCCGGCTGCAGGGCCGCCACATCGCGATGATCGCGATCGGCGCCGCACGGTGCGGCGCTCGACGGCCCTGTTCCCGCGTGAAGCGAATGGCCTGACCGTGTGGCGTCATCGTCACGAGACGCCGGTCCGCGCCGGAATCGACGTTACTTGTCCAGCTCCGGATAGTGCCGGAAGATCCCCATGTCGTTGAACGGAATGCGGCGTTCGGACTCGAGATAACGCACGATCGGCGGATGCCGCGCGACGCGATCGTGCAGGCCGACGAGTCCCTCGACCTTGCGCTCCGCGCGCTTCATCGCCTTCGGAAACGCGTAGCGCAGGCCTTCGATCAGCTGGAATATCGACAGGTCCGCGTAACTGAGCGCGCTGCCGGCGAGATAGCCGCCCTTGTGCGGGTTCTGCTCGAGCACGCGCTCGAAGTAGCCGAGGTATTTCGGCAGCCGGTGCTCGAGGAAATCGGCCGCGCGCTCGGCGGCTTCGGCCTTCTGGTCCTCGTAGTACAGGCCGCTGCCGATCGGGTGATGCGTGTCGTGGATCTCGGTGACGAAATCGGCGACGGTCAACTGGAGCTGATGCACCCACAGCCGCCCCGCTTCGTCGTCGGGCGCGAGCCCGAGCCGCGCGCCGAGAAACAGCAGGATGTTCGCGGCCTGCCCGACGACCACGTCGCCGGCCTTCAGGAACGGCGGCGCGAACGGCACGCATTCGTCCTTCGTGCTGTCCATCATGCGCATCATCGCCGACACGCCCATGCCGCGCCCCGATTCGCGCGCGACGTCGACATAGTCGGCCTCGGCCGCCTCGAGCGCGAGCCGCACGTATTCGCCGCGGCCCTGGATTTCGGGCCAGTAATAGAGTTCGTATTGCATGCATTGCTCCTGTCCGGTCGATGCGGCGGGGTTGCGCGCATCGTGGTGGCGGGGCGGGCGGCCGTGCGCCGCCCGTTGCGAATAGACAGTCTAGGAGATCGAGCGGGAAGTGCCGCGCGTCGTGTCAGGGGCCGCGCTCGCTGCGCTCGCCGCCTTCCGGGCCATGGAAGAACACCCAGGTCGAGAAGTCGTCGGAGAAGCCGGCGAAGCGGTGCGCCGCGAACGCGGGCACGAACAGCACGTCGCCGGCCGCGACGCCGTATTCGCGTCCGTCGAGGACAAACCGCGACGTGCCCGCGGCAATCACGTAGACCTCGTCGCGCGTATGCGGCGTTTGCAGGTCCTCGCCGCGCGGCCGGTACAACTCGATGTCGAGCGTGCCGTGGCGAAACAGCGTCGTGAACAGCGTGCCTTCAGCGTCGAGGCGGGCGAGCGATTCGTTCAGGCCGAGCTTCATCGTGGTGTGCTCCGGGTCCGTTCGTGGGGACGTTCAGACGTGCGTCGTCCCATCGTATGCCGGAATCCGGCCCGGCGTGAACGCCGTTTGCCGGGTAATGCCGATACAGGTATTGGCACTACCAGCCAAACCACTGTTTTTAATGGGTTTTTTCGCGTCGCGCCTGCGCGGTGGCGCATTCTGCGTGGCATAATCGATCGCATCCGCAAGGCTTGTAGTCACAACGACCCCGCATACCCATGGCACAGACTCTCTACGACAAACTGTGGAATACCCACGTCGTCCACACCGAGGACGACGGCACGGCATTGCTCTATATCGACCGCCAGCTGCTGCACGAAGTCACGAGCCCGCAGGCATTCGAAGGGCTGAACGTCGCGCACCGCCCGGTGTGGCGCATCAGCGCGAACCTGGCCGTGTCGGACCACAACGTCCCCACCACGGATCGCAGCCACGGCATCGCCGATCCGGTCTCGAAGCTGCAGGTCGACACGCTCGACGCGAACTGCGACGCGTTCGGCATCACGCAGTTCAAGATGAACGACGTACGCCAGGGCATCGTGCACATCATCGGGCCGGAGCAGGGCGCGACGCTGCCGGGCATGACGATCGTCTGCGGCGATTCGCACACGTCGACGCACGGCGCGTTCGGTGCGCTCGCGCATGGCATCGGCACGTCGGAAGTCGAGCACGTGCTCGCGACGCAAACGCTGCTGCAGAAAAAGAGCAAGAACATGCTCGTGAAGGTCGAGGGCGCACTGCCGCGCGGCTGTACCGCGAAGGACATCGTGCTCGCGATCATCGGCAGGATCGGCACGGCCGGCGGCACGGGCTACGCGATCGAATTCGGCGGCTCGACGATCCGCGCGCTGACGATGGAAGGCCGGATGACCGTCTGCAACATGGCGATCGAAGCCGGCGCGCGCGCGGGCATGGTCGCCGTCGACGACACGACGATCGACTACCTGAAAGGCCGTCCGTTCGTGCCGACCGGCGCGGAATGGGACCAGGCCGTCGAGTACTGGCGCGAATTCAAGTCCGACGAAGGCGCGCAGTTCGACCGCGTCGTCGAGCTGAACGCAGCCGAGATCGTCCCGCAGGTCACGTGGGGCACGTCGCCGGAAATGGTCACGTCGATCGACGGTCGCGTGCCCGATCCCGAGCGCGAGAAGGATCCGGTCAAGCGCGACGCGATGGAACGCGCGCTGGCCTACATGGCGCTCGAGCCGAACACGCCGATGGAGTCGATCAAGGTCGACAAGATCTTCATCGGTTCGTGCACGAACGCGCGCATCGAGGACATCCGCGCGGCCGCGTATGTCGTGAAGAAGCTGAACCGCCGCATCGCATCGAACGTGCGGCTCGCGATGGTCGTGCCGGGCTCGGGCCTCGTGAAGGCGCAAGCCGAGCGCGAAGGGCTCGACAAGGTGTTCACCGATGCGGGCTTCGAATGGCGTGAGCCGGGCTGCTCGATGTGCCTCGCGATGAACGCTGACCGGCTCGATCCGGGCGAGCGCTGCGCATCCACGTCGAACCGCAACTTCGAAGGCCGGCAGGGCACGGGCGGTCGCACGCACCTGGTGAGCCCCGCGATGGCGGCGGCGGCGGCGATCGAAGGCCACTTCGTCGACATTCGCCAACTGGGGTAACGCGTGACGGCATCGAAGCTCATCGCGCGGCTGGTTGCCGCGCTGGCGCTCGCGGGGCTGGGCTTCGGCCTTGCGGGCTGCAATACCGTCCGAGGCTTCGGCCAGGACGTCAATGCCGCCGGCAGCGCGCTGCAGCGCGCCGCGGACTGACGTCCGCCAGGAATTTGTCGATGTGCGCCGGCTGAATGCCGGCCCTTCAACCGGATAGACGGATCATGGAAAAATTCACAGTGCATACCGGCGTCGTGGCGCCGCTCGATCGCGAGAACGTCGACACCGACGCGATCATCCCGAAGCAGTTCCTGAAGTCGATCAAGCGCACGGGCTTCGGTCCGAACGCGTTCGACGAATGGCGTTACCTCGACCATGGCGAGCCGGGCCAGGACAACTCGAAGCGCCCGCTGAACCCGGACTTCGTGCTGAACCAGCCGCGCTACCAGGGCGCATCGGTGCTGCTCGCACGCAAGAACTTCGGCTGCGGCAGCTCGCGCGAGCACGCGCCGTGGGCGCTGCAGCAGTACGGCTTCCGCGCGATCATCGCGCCGAGCTTCGCCGACATCTTCTTCAACAACTGCTACAAGAACGGTCTGCTGCCGATCGTGCTGACCGAGCAGCAGGTCGATCACCTGTTCAACGACACGTATGCGTTCAACGGCTATCAACTGACGGTCGACCTCGACGCCCAGGTCGTGCGCACGGGCGACGGCCGTGAGTATCCGTTCGACATCGCCGCGTTCCGCAAGTACTGCCTGCTGAACGGCTTCGACGACATCGGCCTGACGCTGCGTCACGCGGACAAGATCCGCCAGTTCGAAGCCGAGCGGCTCGCGAAGCAGCCGTGGCTCAACAACAAGCTGGTCGGCTGAGATTGCCTTCGGGCGGGCGCGCATGACGCTCGCTCGCCGACCTGCCACCCACACCTACCCAGTCAGGAATAACGCATGAAGATTGCAGTGCTGCCCGGCGACGGCATCGGTCCGGAAATCGTCAACGAAGCCGTCAAGGTGCTGAACGCCCTCGACGAACAGTTCGAACTCGAGCAGGCGCCGGTCGGCGGCGCGGGCTACGAGGCGAGCGGTCATCCGCTGCCGGACGCGACGCTGAAACTCGCGAAGGAAGCGGACGCGATCCTGTTCGGTGCGGTCGGCGACTGGAAGTACGACTCGCTCGAACGCGCGCTGCGCCCGGAGCAGGCGATCCTCGGGCTGCGCAAGCACCTCGAGCTGTTCGCGAACTTCCGCCCGGCGATCTGCTATCCGCAACTCGTCGATGCGTCGCCGCTGAAGCCGGAACTGGTCGCGGGCCTCGACATCCTGATCGTGCGCGAGCTGAACGGCGACATCTACTTCGGCCAGCCGCGCGGCGTGCGCGCCGCGCCGGACGGCCCGTTCGCCGGCGCGCGCGAAGGCTTCGACACGATGCGCTACTCGGAACCGGAAGTGCGCCGCATCGCGCACGTCGCGTTCCAGGCCGCGCAAAAGCGCGCGAAGAAGCTGCTGTCGGTCGACAAGTCGAACGTGCTCGAAACGTCGCAGTTCTGGCGCGACATCATGATCGACGTGTCGAAGGAATACGCGGACGTCGAGCTGTCGCACATGTACGTCGACAACGCGGCGATGCAGCTCGCGAAGGCGCCGAAGCAGTTCGACGTGATCGTGACCGGCAACATGTTCGGCGACATCCTGTCGGATGAAGCGTCGATGCTGACGGGCTCGATCGGCATGCTGCCGTCGGCGTCGCTCGACAAGAACAACAAGGGTCTGTACGAGCCGTCGCACGGTTCGGCGCCGGACATCGCGGGCAAGGGCATCGCGAACCCGCTGGCGACGATCCTCTCGGCCGCGATGTTGCTGCGCTACTCGCTGAATCGCGCCGAGCAGGCCGAGCGCATCGAGCACGCGGTGAAAACGGTGCTCGAACAAGGCTATCGTACGGGCGACATCGCGACGCCGGGCTGCAAGCAGGTCGGCACGGCGGCGATGGGCGATGCGGTCGTCGCCGCGCTGTAACGCGCATGGCGATTACGTACGACAGTTAATGTAGAAAGGGCGCGAACGGGTCGTGAAATCGGCCGGTTCGCGCAGGGTTGGCCGTTGTGCGGGCAACCGGCTTTGTGTAGACTCGAACGATGGCGCTGATTTCCCTGATCTCCCCGGTCCTGAAACTCCACGGCAACATTGCCCGTGCGGGTACGCGCGCCATCGTCATCACGAAAACCATTACCACGAAAACGATCATTAAACGCTGATCGTCCGTCGTGCCCGCCTGTTTCCCCGCGCGGTCACGCGGGGACGGAAATGGCGGGGAAGCTCCATTCAAAGGGTTAGTCATGAACGTAGGTCTCGTAGGTTGGCGCGGCATGGTCGGCAGCGTGCTGATGCAACGCATGCAGGAAGAAGGTGATTTCGACCTGATCGAACCGGTGTTTTTCAGCACCAGCAACACGGGCGGCAAGGCGCCGTCGTTCGCGAAAAACGAGACTACGCTCAAGGACGCGACCAACGTCGACGAGCTGAAGAAGTGCGACGTGATCATCACGTGCCAGGGCGGCGACTACACGAACGACGTGTTCCCGAAGCTGCGCGCGGCCGGCTGGAACGGCTACTGGATCGACGCGGCTTCGTCGCTGCGGATGAAGGACGACGCGGTCATCATCCTCGATCCGGTCAACCTCGACGTGATCAAGGACGCGCTCGTCAACGGCACGAAGAACTTCGTCGGCGGCAACTGCACGGTCAGCCTGATGCTGATGGCGCTCGGCGGCCTGTTCCGCGAGAACCTCGTCGACTGGATGACGGCGATGACCTACCAGGCCGCATCGGGCGCGGGCGCGCAGAACATGCGCGAACTGCTGTCGCAGATGGGTGCGCTGCACGGTGCAGTGCAGGAGCAGCTCGCCGATCCGGCTTCCGCGATTCTCGACATCGATCGCCGCGTGCTCGCGACGATGAACAGCGATGCGATGCCGACGAGCCACTTCGGCGTGCCGCTCGCCGGTTCGCTGATTCCGTGGATCGACAAGGATCTCGGCAACGGGATGTCGAAGGAAGAGTGGAAGGGCGGCGCGGAAACCAACAAGATCCTCGGCAAGCCGGCCATGGGCGAGCCGGGCTCGATTCCGGTCGACGGCCTGTGCGTGCGAATCGGCGCGATGCGCTGCCACTCGCAGGCGCTGACGATCAAGCTGAAGAAGGATGTTCCGCTCGACGAAATCAACGGCATCCTCGCGTCGGCGAACGACTGGGTGAAGGTCGTGCCGAACGAGCGTGAAGCGTCGATGCGTGACCTGTCGCCGGCGAAGATCACCGGCACGCTGACGGTGCCGGTCGGTCGCCTGCGCAAGCTCGCGATGGGCGGCGAATACCTGTCGGCGTTCACGGTCGGCGACCAGCTGCTGTGGGGCGCGGCCGAGCCGCTGCGCCGCATGCTGCGTATCCTGCTCGACAAGTAAGGATCGGCGCGCGAAGCGAGACGCCTGCTAGCCCCTTGCGGGGCGGCAGGCGTTTTTCATTGGTCGGCGCCGGGCATGGACGGCCGCATCCGTCGGCGACGAATTCGGCCGGAACCCGATCGTGTGAAGTAAACTATGCGGTTACGACGCGCAGAGTCGCCGAAAGCGTCGCGTTCTGCGCGACGCTTTTGCATTTCCGCGGCGACTTTATTGACGCTTCCCTACGCGAATCCGAGCCGCGCCCGCGCGCGGCGATTGAGCCTACGATGTCCCGAATTTCCTTGTTTCCGCGTCAGTCCCGTCTGTCGCGCGCCGTGCGTGGCGCGCTGGCGATCCTGGCGCTCGGCACGGCCGTATCGGCCTGGGCGGCCGACACCGGCGAACTGGCGGCGTCCGCCGCCGGCGCCCCTGCGCCGCTCAATGTGACGGTCCAGCCGGGCCAGTCGTTGAACGACCTCGCGAAAGCGGCCACGCAGTCGCACGACCCGGCCGTGCTCGCACGCGCCGGCCGTGCGCTGTTCGACGCCAACCCGCAGGCGTTCATGAAGCGCGACCCGAGCCGCTTGAAAGTCGGCGCAACGCTGACGGTGCCGGCGCTCGACGCCACGGGCGCGGCGCTCGTGCCGGCCGGTGCGTCGAGCGCGTCCGGTGCATCGGCGGTGTCAGCGGCAGCGTCGGCGGCGGTAGCCGCGTCCGGCACGGCCGCAGTCGCGCAGCATGGCGCGTCCGCGCCGCACCCGGGGTCGGCCGTGCAAGGCGCGCCGGCCGCATCGGCTGCGCATGCGGCGCCGGCCAGCGGTGCAAGCGTCGCGGCGGCGGCTGGGGCGTCGGCTCCGATCGGCGCATCGGCCGCGCATGGCGCGTCGACGGTCGAGCCCGTTCAGCCGGCAGCGCCTGCGGCTGGCGCAAGCGGGCCGCACGTTTGGAGCGGCGCGATCCAGTCCGCACCGTCGTCCGCGAGCGAAGCCGCTAGCCAACTCGCACCGGGTGGACAGGCTCAAGGCATGCACGAACCGTCCGCGGCGGCACCCGTCGCGGGCGCGTCGCAGCCACGGCCGTCGAGCCTCCAGCAACTGCTCGCGCTGAAGAACCGCGTGCTGATGGAACTGCAGAAGCACGGGATCGGCAAGCCGGCCGACACGAACCACGTTGCACCGGCGCGAGCGCCGGCTCCGGCGCCCGTTGCCCCGCGCCCCGCCGCGAATGACGCGGGTGCATCCGCCGCGTCCTCGCCTTCGGCCTCCTCGGCCGCGAGCGAAGCGGCGTCCGGTGTGGTTGCCAGCGCGGTGCAGCCGGCATCGGCGCCCGTGCAGCCGGCCGTGCCGGTCACGACCGCCGCGCCCGCGCGCGGCGCGGCACAGATCGACTGGCGTCCGACTGCAGTGGCAGGCGCGGCCGTACTCGTTCTCGCGGCCTGGTTCGCGTGGCGCAAGCGCCGGAAAGCGCGGCCGGCCGATGCGATCACCCCGGAATCCGGCGGAGCAGCTGCCGGCGATGCGGGCGCATCGCCGTTGCCCGTCGAACCCTTGCCGCCGATCCTTCCCGAGACGCCGCTTGCACGCGACGCGGCGGCCGGTGTGAATCTGATCGCGGCTACGGCGGCTACGGCGGCTACCGCGGCTACGGCGGCTACCGCGGCTACCGCGGCTACCGCGGCAGCGGCGGGGGCCGTCGACACGCGTGAAGCCGAGCTCGCGTCGTCGCCGGAAACCGCGAAGCCGCACGACGATCAACCGGAAGCACCGTCCGCGCACGCCGCGCTCGAGCGCGACGCAGCGCCGGCCTTGCGCGACGTGACACCCGTCGCGGAAACGGCCGCGGACGAGCCGCTGCAAACGCCTGCGGCGCCTTCGACGAACGACGCCCAGCACGCGGCGCTGATGCAGAACGCGATCAGCGCGCTCAACAGCCTCGACATGCCGTTGCCGCCGCGTCAGGCGGACGAGCCGGCCGCACGGGAAGGGCAAGCCGAAAGCGAGCAAATCGCAACTAACGGTCAATCCGCGTCGTACCCGCCGGTTGGTGCGAACGATCCGTCACCGGAACACCCGGCCGACCAGGATGACGAGTTCGACGGGGATCCGGATGCGGCAACGCCCGCAGCTCACGCGGGCGGTGCATCCGCGCCGTCGTCGCTGCCGCCGCTCGGTGGCGCACAGTTCGGCGCGTTGAACCTGGATTTCGATCTCGACCTGCCGTCCGCGCCGGGGGCCGCGTTGCCCGCGCTGACGCCGGAAGAGCTCGCGCGCATCGCGCGCAACAAGCTGGATCTCGCGTCGGAATACGTCGAACTGGGCGACCTGTCAGGCGCGCGCACGCTGCTGCAGGAGGTGATCGACGCGAACGACGCCGCGACGCGCGACGATGCGCGTGCGCTGCTCGCGAAACTGGCGGACGAGGCGTAATGCGGATCGCGCTGGGGATTCAGTACGACGGCGCGGCGTTCTGTGGCTGGCAGGCGCAGCCGCACGGCAAGACCGTGCAGGACGCGCTCGAACGCGCGCTCGGCGAATTCGCGTGCGTGCCGTTGCACACGACGGTCGCGGGGCGCACCGATACGGGTGTGCACGGGCTCGGGCAGGTCGTGCACTTCGACACGGATCTCGACCGCACGGATTTTTCGTGGGTGCGCGGCACCAACGCGTTCCTGCCGTCGACCGTTTCCGTGCAGTGGGCGAAACCGATGCCGGACACGTTCCACGCGCGTTTCGCGGCGTTCGAGCGCACCTATTACTACGTGCTGTACGTGCATCCCGTGCGCTCGCCGATGCTGGCCGGCCGTGCGGGATGGATCCACACGCCGCTCGACGACGACGCGATGCGCGCCGCCGCCGCGCACCTGATCGGCGAGCATGACTTCTCGTCGTTCCGGTCGTCGGAATGCCAGTCGAAGACGCCGGTCAAACACCTGTATCAGATCGACGTGCGGCGCGCCGGCCACTTCATTCATTTCCGCTTCCGCGCGAACGCATTTCTGCACCACATGGTGCGCAACCTGATGGGCTGCCTCGTCGCGGTCGGGCGCGGCCGCTATCCGGCGGACTGGCTCGCCGACGTGCTGGCCGGGCGCGACCGCAATCTCGCCGCGCCCACGTTCATGGCCGACGGGCTGTATCTTGCCCATGTCGGCTACCCGGCGGAATTCGCCGTCCCGCCCGCGCAACTCGGCAGCGTGCCGTGGAGCAGCGTCTGGGCCGATCTGGACCTACCATCATGACGGATCACGCCGTGCCTTCTCCGACCTCCGCCGCGACCGGCCTCGCGCCGCGCACGCGCATCAAGCTGTGCGGCCTGTCGCGCCCCGAGGACGTGCTGCACGCCGCGGCACTCGGCGCCGACGCGATCGGCCTCGTGTTCTATCCGAAGAGCCCGCGCGCGGTGTCGATCGCGCAGGCGGCCGAACTGGCGCGGCTCGCGCCGCCGTTCGTGTCGGTGGTCGGGCTGTTCGTGAACGCGACCGAAGCCGAGATCGACTCGGTCGTGCGCGAGGTGCCGCTCACGGTGCTGCAATTCCACGGCGACGAGACGCCCGAGCAGTGCGACGCGCTTGGCCGTGCGGCACGCCTGCCGTGGTTGCGCGCGGTGCGCGTCGGCCCCTCGACTCAGCCGGCCGATTTGGTAGAATCGGCACTTCATTATTCGAAAGCGCGCGGCCTCCTGTTCGACACCCTGGTGCCGGACTACGGCGGTAGCGGCAAGGTCTTCGATTGGTCTCTTATTCCCGCAGAGCTCGCGCATCGGGCCGTTTTGAGTGGTGGCTTGAGCGCGCAAAACGTCGGTGATGCGATCCGCCAGTTGCGCCCGTTTGCTGTCGATGTCTCGAGTGGCATCGAAGTGGAGGGCGCGAAGGGCGTGAAGGATCACGCCCGGATGGCGGCGTTCGTACGCGCGGTGCGCGAAGCGGACGCCCGGTGATGCAAGACGGTGCGACCCCCGAACGCGGGGCGCGCCGACCGATCGAGAGTGACACCATGTACAACCTTCCTGATGATCACGGCCATTTCGGCCCGTATGGCGGCGTGTTCGTCGCCGAGACGCTGATTCACGCGCTGGACGAACTGCGCACCGCGTATGAAAAATTCCGGAACGACCCCGATTTCGTCGCCGAATACGAGCGCGAACTGAAGCACTTCGTTGGCCGTCCGTCGCCGATCTATCACGCGCAGCGCTGGAGCGAGACGCTCGGCGGCGCGCAGATCTACCTGAAGCGCGAGGACCTGAACCACACCGGCGCGCACAAGATCAACAACGTGATCGGCCAGGCGCTGCTTGCCAAGCGCATGGGCAAGAAGCGCGTGATCGCCGAGACGGGCGCCGGCCAGCACGGCGTCGCGACGGCCACGATCTGCGCGCGCTTCGGGATGGAGTGCATCGTCTACATGGGCGCCGAGGATGTGCGCCGCCAGGCCGCGAACGTCTACCGGATGAAGCTGCTTGGAGCGACGGTCGTGCCGGTCGAATCGGGTTCGCGCACGCTGAAGGACGCGCTGAACGAAGCGATGCGCGACTGGGTCACGAACATCGAAAGCACGTTCTACATCATCGGCACGGTCGCGGGCCCGCACCCGTATCCGGCGATGGTGCGCGACTTCCAGCGCGTGATCGGCGACGAGTGCAAGGTGCAGATGCCGGAACTCGCCGGCCGGCAGCCGGACGCGGTGATTGCGTGCGTCGGCGGCGGCTCGAACGCGATGGGCATCTTCTATCCGTATATCGACGACACGTCGGTGCAGCTGATCGGCGTCGAAGCGGCCGGCGACGGCCTCGACACCGGCCGTCACGCGGCGTCGCTGATCGCCGGCAGCCCCGGCGTGCTGCACGGCAACCGCACGTACCTGCTGCAGGACGACGACGGCCAGATCATCGAGACGCATTCGGTGTCGGCCGGTCTCGACTATCCGGGTGTCGGCCCCGAGCACGCATGGCTGAAGGACAGCGGCCGCGCGCAATACGTGCCGATCACCGACGACGAGGCGCTGAAGGCGTTCCACGACTGCTGCCGGATCGAGGGGATCATCCCCGCGCTCGAGTCGAGCCACGCGATCGCGTATGGCGTGAAGCTCGCGCCGACGTTGCCGAAGGACAAGATCCTGCTCGTCAACCTGTCGGGCCGCGGCGACAAGGACATGCACACAGTCGCCGAGCGATCGGGCATCGCGCTCTGACCGACCGATGCGTGACCTGATCGAACAGCCGGGCGGCGGCGCCGCGAGCGAAGCGGAGGCGGGGCAGCCCGCCGTCGCCGTGCCGTGCGCACTGCCGTCCGGGATCGAACTGCACAACCGCGATTTCATGACCGAAGCCGCGCGCCTGCCGGATGCGTCGATCGACCTGATCGTCGCCGATCCGCCGTACGGGCTCGGCAAGGACTACGGCAACGACTCGGACAAGCGTTCGGGCGACGTGTTTCTCGCGTGGACGCGCGAGTGGCTCGAGCTCGCGATTCCGAAGCTCAAGCCGAGCGGGTCGATGTACATCTTCTGCACGTGGCAGTACGCGCCGGAAATCTTCAGCTTCCTGAAGACGAAGCTCACGATGGTCAACGAGATCATCTGGGACCGGCGCGTGCCGAGCATGGGCGGCACGACGCGCCGTTTCACGTCGGTGCACGACAACATCGGCTTTTTCGCGGTTTCCAAAGCGTATTACTTCGATCTCGATCCGGTCCGCATCCCGTACGACGCCGACACGAAGAAGGCCCGCTCGCGCAAGCTGTTCGAAGGCAGCAAGTGGCTGGAGATGGGCTACAACCCGAAGGACGTCTGGTCGGTCTCGCGCCTGCATCGGCAGCACGCGGAGCGCGTCGATCATCCGACCCAGAAGCCGCTGGAAATCATCGAGCGGATGGTGCTCGCAAGCTGCCCGCCGGGCGGCCGCGTGCTCGATCCGTTCATGGGCAGCGGCACGACCGCGGTGGCCTGCGCACGGCAGGGGCGCGACTTCGTCGGCTACGAGATCAACGAAAGTTATTGCGCGATCGCGCACGAGCGCGTGAACGCGCTCGACGTGCGGGCGTGCGCGTGAGTCGCGCCGCCGCAATGCCGATCGCAACTAGGAAAATTGCCATGTCCACCCGTATCCAGCAGACCTTCGCCGCACTCGCCGAACAAGGCCGCAAGGGCCTGATCCCGTTCATCACGGCCGGCGACCCCGATCCCGCGAAGACCGTCGAATTCATGCACGCGCTCGCCGAAGGCGGCGCCGACGTGATCGAGCTCGGCGTGCCGTTCTCGGACCCGATGGCCGACGGCCCGGTGATCCAGCGCTCGTCGGAGCGCGCGCTCGCGCGCGGCGTCACGCTGAAGAGCGTGCTCGCCGACGTGAAGCGCTTTCGCGACACCGACCAGAAGACCCCCGTCGTGCTGATGGGCTATGCGAACCCGATCGAGCGGATGGGCGTCGACGCGTTCGCGGTCGAAGCGCAGGCAGCCGGCGTCGACGGCGTGCTCGTCGTCGACTATCCGCCCGAGGAAGCCGGCGTGTTCGCCGAGAAAATGCGTGCCGCGCAGATCGATCCGATCTTCCTGCTCGCCCCGACGTCGACCGACGAGCGCATCGCCGACGTGGGCAAGATCGCGAGCGGCTACGTGTACTACGTGTCGCTCAAGGGCGTGACCGGCGCCGGAAATCTGGATGTTTCGAGCATTGCGGGTAAAATCCCGGCCATCAAGTCGCGCGTGCCGGTTCCGGTGGGCGTCGGCTTCGGCATCCGCGACGCCGAAACGGCGCGCGCGGTGGCCGAAGTGTCGGACGCCGTCGTGATCGGCAGCCGCCTGGTGCAACTGCTCGAGAGCGCCGCGCCGGAAGGCGCCGCCGCCGCGCTGAAGACATTCATCGCCGAGCTGCGCGCCGCCCTGGACAGCGCCGGCAAGACGGCGCGATAAACACAACACAGGAGGCGGGAACGGGCCGGTCGGCCCGCCCCGCCACGGAACAGGAAACCATACACGATGAGCTGGCTCGACAAACTGTTGCCGCCGAAGATCAAGCAGACCGACCCGAAAAGCCGCAAGGGCATTCCGGAAGGCCTGTGGGTCAAATGCCCGTCCTGCGAGGCCGTGCTGTACCGCAACGACGTGGACGCGAACCTGCACGTGTGCCCGAAGTGCGATCACCACATGCGCATCGGCGCGCGCGAGCGCCTCGACGGGCTGCTCGATCCGGAAGGCCGCTATGAAATCGGCCAGGAAATCGTGCCGGTCGACTCGCTGAAGTTCAAGGACAGCCGCAAGTACCCCGATCGTCTGAAGGAAGCGATGGACGAGACGGGCGAGACCGACGCGATGGTCGTGATGGGCGGGGCGATCCACACGCTGCCCGTGGTCGCGGCCTGTTTCGAGTTCTCGTTCATGGGCGGCTCGATGGGTTCGGTCGTCGGCGAGCGTTTCGCGCGCGGCGCGCAGAATGCGCTGGAGCAGCAGGTGCCGTTCATCTGCTTCACGGCGTCGGGCGGCGCACGGATGCAGGAAAGCCTGCTGTCGCTGATGCAGATGGCGAAGACCACCGCGATGCTGACCAAGCTGGCCGAAGCCAAGCTGCCGTTCATCTCGGTGCTGACCGACCCGACGATGGGCGGCGTGTCGGCGAGCTTCGCGTTCCTCGGCGACGTCGTGATCGCGGAGCCGAAGGCGCTGATCGGTTTCGCCGGCCCGCGCGTGATCGAGCAGACGGTTCGCGAGAAGCTGCCGGAAGGCTTCCAGCGCGCGGAATTCCTGCTGACGACGGGCGCGATCGACATGATCGTCGACCGCCGCAAGATGCGCGACGAGATCGCACAGCTGCTCGCGCTGCTGCAGCGACAGCCGGCCGACGCGCTGGCCTGATCGGCGCGGCGTTGTGAACTGCGCGCGTCGCCCGGCTGAACCGCCGGGCGGCGCGTTTCGTTTTTTGGCGTAGTGGCGGTACCGATTCAGATTTGATCCGATGAGCACTTTTCCCACTCTCGACGCGTGGCTTTCGCATCTCGAACGCGCGCACCCGGTCGGCATCGACATGGGCCTCACCCGCATCGGGCAGGTCAAGGCGGCGCTGCAGCTCGAATTCGCGTGCCCCGTGATCACGGTCGGCGGCACGAACGGCAAGGGCTCGACCTGCGCGTTCCTCGAGGCGATCCTCGTTCACGCGGGCTACAAGGTCGGTTGCCACACGTCGCCGCACCTGCTCGAATTCGCCGAGCGCGCACGCGTGAACGGGCAGCAGGTCAGCGATGCCGACCTGCTGCCGCACTTCGAAGCCGTCGAAGCGGCGCGCACGTCGCTGCCCGAGCCGGTATCGCTCACGTACTTCGAATTCACGACGCTCGCGATCCTGCACCTGTTCGCGTCGCGCGGGCTCGACGTCGTGATCCTCGAAGTCGGCCTCGGCGGCCGGCTCGACGCGGTCAACATCATCGATACCGACTGCGCGATCGTCACGAGCATCGACATCGACCACACCGAATACCTGGGCGACACGCGCGAGAAGATCGCGTTCGAGAAGGCCGGCATCTTCCGCGCGGGCAAGCCGGCGATCTGCGGCGATCCTGCCGTGCCGAACACGCTGATCGACCATGCCGCCGCGATCGGCGCCGACCTGTGGCTGGTCGGTCGCGATTTTCGCTATGAAGCGCAGCCGGGCGCGGAGCGCCAGCAATGGAGCTATCTCGGCCGCGACAAGCGCTATCCGGCGCTCGCCTACCCGGCGCTGCGCGGCGCGAACCAGCTGATCAATGCATCGGCCGCGCTGGCCGCGCTGGAGGCGCTGCGCCCGGTGCTGCCGGTGTCCGCGCAGGATATCCGGCTCGGGCTCGCGAACGTCGAGCTGCCGGGGCGCTTCCAGGTGCTGCCCGGCAAGCCGGCGATCGTGCTGGACGTCGCCCATAACCCGCATGCGGCGGCCGTGCTCGAGCAGAACCTCGGCAACATGGGCTTCTTCCCGTACACGTACGCGGTGTTCGGCGCGATGCACGACAAGGACATCGACGGCGTGCTGCGGCACCTGGCGGGGGAGGTCGACCACTGGTGCGTGACCGACCTGCCGCTGCCGCGCGCGGCGAGCGCGGAGCAGCTCGAAGCCGCGCTGCGC
The DNA here is from genome assembly GCF_046534765.1 of Burkholderia sp. SIMBA_062. Classification (NCBI taxonomy): domain Bacteria; kingdom Pseudomonadati; phylum Pseudomonadota; class Betaproteobacteria; order Burkholderiales; family Burkholderiaceae; genus Burkholderia; species Burkholderia sp. SIMBA_062. The sequence goes on along the minus strand of NZ_JAWRYD010000008.1, from coordinate 42,513 downwards.
AAGGCAGGCGTGGAGGACGGAGCCGATTCGAGCGTCACGCGGTTCGCGTCGCCGGCGGAAGCATTTCGAGATGCACTAAAAAGAGCATCCGAGAATGATAGAATCGTGGTTTTCGGCAGTTTCCATACGGTGGCCGGTGTGATGGCCTACCGGAAATCGCAGCAACACTGACTGTCGGGCAGTTTCGGACTCAGCCATTCATGGGAATTTTCTCGTTCGGCAAGAAAGACGACGACGCGCCCACCCGGCGCGGCGGTCGTACCGGGGCCTCCCGGAACGTGCGCACGGAGCGCACTGAACGCGTCGAGCGACGCACGCGCCGCACCGAGCGTCCGGAATCGGACGCACTGCTTGTCGATCCGACCCTTCCTGAAAAACAACGCGCCCGCCGGCGTCTCGTCGGCGCGATCGCGCTCGTCGTCGGCGCGGTGATCGTGCTGCCGATGGTGCTCGATTCGCACCCGAAGCCGGTGACGGACGACATCGCGATCGATATTCCGAACCGGCCTGCGCATCAGGCGGTCGCGCCGCGTGACGACGATGCCCCCGACGTGCAGGCGGGCGTCGCGCATGACGAGCCGCCGGCCTCCGATGTCGCGGTGGCGGCCGCGCCCGCGCCGAAGGATACGGCCAAGCCGGCCGCCAAACCCGATGCCACGACCTCGACGACCACGGCGAGCGTGACGCCGCCGAAGCCCGCTGCGAAGCCGGCCGCCCCCGCGGCGAAGCCGGTCGCGCCGAAGCCGGCGCCGGCGCCCGCGACGGTCGCGAACGCCGACGCCGCGGCCGACAGCGGCGACGCGTCGTCGCCGGCATCGCCGGCCGGTGCGCGCTTCGCGGTGCAGCTCGGTTCGTTCAAGGACGACACGACGGCCCGTTCGTGGGCCACCAAGTTGAAATCGGCGGGTGTGCCCGCATATGTCGAGCATCGCAAGCAGGCGGACGGCAGCACGGCTACACTGCTGCGTGCCGGCCCGTTTGCGGATCGCGCGGCGGCGTCCGCCGCGATCGCGAAGGTGCGCGAAGCCGGACTGACGCAGTAACGTGCGATGCTGACGGCTTTCGACTACGCTGTATTGGCGGTGATCGCGTTGTCTGCGCTGCGTGGCGCATGGCGCGGTTTCGTCTCTGAGATTTTCGGGTTGATCGGCTGGATCGTGGCGGTCGTGATCGCTGCACGCTATGTCGGGCTGGTGGTGCCGTATATTCCGGCGAACTGGCCGGGCGGCGCGCTCACACAGTGGGTGCTCGCGTTCGCGCTGATCGTGATCGGCGTCGTGTTCGTCGCAGGTGTCGCGAATGCGCTGTTGTCGCGGATCGCGCAAGCGACGGGCCTCGGCGGAGTCGATCGCTCGCTGGGCATGATGTTCGGGCTCGTCCGCGGCTGCGTGCTGGTAGTGCTGCTGGTCGCGGCGGCCGGGCTGACCGAATTGCCCAAACAGGATTTCTGGCGCAATGCGCTCTTGCGTCCTTTCGCCGAACAGGGCGTGCACGAGCTGAAGCAGCTCCTGCCCGACGGCATGGCCCAGTACGTGCGCGTGTGACGACGCGGCCGGGCAGGACGGAACCGATTTTGTCATCTTGAAGGACATGCCATGTGCGGCATCGTAGGCGTTATCTCCCAATCCCCGGTCAATCAGCTGATCTATGACAGCCTGCTGCTGCTGCAGCATCGCGGTCAGGACGCAGCGGGCATCGCGACGGCGGACGGCAGCAATTTCCACATGTACAAGGCGAACGGCATGGTGCGCGACGTGTTCCGCACGCGCAACATGCGCAGCCTGCCCGGCACCTTCGGCATCGGCCAGGTCCGCTATCCGACGGCCGGCTCGGCGTCGAGCGAAGCCGAGGCGCAGCCGTTCTACGTGAACGCGCCGTTCGGGATCATCCTCGCGCACAACGGCAACCTGACGAACTGGATGCAGTTGAAGGACGAGATGTTCCGGATCGACCGCCGGCACATCAACACCAACTCCGACAGCGAAGTGCTGCTCAACGTGTTCGCGCACGAGCTGCAACTGTCGACCACGGGCCTCGAGCTCGATCCGGCGTCGGTGTTCAAGGCGGTGTCGGGCGTGCATCGCCGCCTGCAGGGTTCGTACGCAATCGTGTCGCTGATCGCCGGCTACGGCCTGCTCGCGTTCCGCGACCCGTTCGGCATCCGCCCGCTGTGCATCGGCAAGCTCGAAACCGAGCACGGCACCGAATGGATGGTCGCGTCGGAGTCGGTGGCGGTCGAAGGCATCGGTTTCGAATTCGTGCGTGACCTGGAACCGGGCGAAGCGGTCTTCATCGACAAGGCCGGCAACTTCCACAGCCAGCAGTGCGCGGAGAACCCGACGCTGAATCCGTGCATGTTCGAATACGTGTATCTGGCCCGTCCGGATTCGTGCCTCGACGGCGTGCCGGTCTACAACGTGCGCCTGCGCATGGGCGACTATCTCGCCGAGAAGATCAAGCGCGAACTGCCGAACGTGCCGATCGACGTCGTGATGCCGATTCCCGATTCGTCGCGTCCGGCTGCGATGCAGGTCGCCGCGAAGCTCGGCGTCGAGTATCGCGAAGGTTTCTTCAAGAACCGCTACGTCGGCCGCACCTTCATCATGCCGGGCCAGGCCGTGCGCAAGAAGTCGGTGCGCCAGAAGCTCAATGCGATGAGCATCGAGTTCAAGGACAAGAACGTGCTGATCGTCGACGACTCGATCGTGCGCGGCACGACCTCGCACGAGATCGTGCAGATGGCGCGCGATGCGGGCGCGAAGTCGGTGATCTTCGCGTCGGCGGCGCCGCCCGTGAAGTTCCCGAACGTGTACGGCATCGACATGCCGACGCGCGGCGAGCTGGTCGCGCATGGACGCACCGACGACGAAGTCGCGAAGATCATCGGCGCCGACTACCTGATCTACCAGGACGTCGACGACCTGCGCCGCGCGGTGCGCGACATCAACCCGAAGCTCGAACGCTTCGAGGCGTCGTGCTTCGACGGCAACTACATCACCGGCGCCGTGACGCCCGAGTACCTCGATGCGATCGAGCGCGCACGCCTCGCCCCGGCGTCGCAGGCCGATCGCGACACGGCCGGCGACACCGCGCGTTCGCAGATGAACCTGCAGCTGTCGGTCGAGTGATGCCGGCGCACGCTTCGGACGAAGCGTGCTAGGATGTGGCCTTGCGTCGATTTGATTCAGCTTGCGGACGCGGGGCGACTTCCCAAAACAGCTAAAGCGAAGGCCGGCGAGAGCCGGCCCGAGTCGATTGCTGTCGTACCGCACCGAAGCCCGCTGATGCCGACGCATAGCGGGCTTTTTGTTTTGGCCTGGTTTTTTGGCTGGGTTCGCACCCGATGCACGACCCGCGGCGCGACCCTCGAATACGGAAAACGGAACATGGACGACTCCCTCAATTTCGACACGCTCGCCGTGCGCGCGGGCACGCTGCGTAGCAGCGACTTCAACGAGCACTCGGAAGCGCTGTTCCTCACGTCGAGCTTCTGCTTCACGAGCGCGGCCGAGGCCGCCGAGCGCTTCGCGAATTCGGAAGACTATTTCACCTATTCGCGCTTCACGAACCCGACCGTCACCATGTTCCAGGATCGTCTCGCCGCGCTCGAAGGCGGCGAGGCCTGCATCGCGACGGCATCCGGCATGGCCGCGATCATGTCGGTCGTGATGTCGGCACTGCAGGCGGGCGATCACCTCGTCAGCTCGCGCAGCCTGTTCGGCTCGACGCTCGGGATGTTCTCGCAGATCTTCAGCAAGTTCGGCATCACGACGACCTTCGTCGACCCGACCGACCTGAACGCATGGCAGGAAGCGGTGCGGCCCGAAACGAAGATGTTCTTCCTCGAAACGCCGTCGAACCCGCTGACCGAGCTCGCCGACATCGAGGCGATCGGCAAGATCGCGAAGGCGGCGAACGCGCTGTTCGTCGTCGACAACTGTTTCTGCAGCCCGGTGCTGCAGCAGCCGCTGAAGCTCGGCGCGGACGTCGTGATGCACTCGGCGACGAAATTCCTCGACGGGCAGGGCCGCGTGCTCGGCGGCGCGCTGGTCGGCTCGAAGGCATTCATCATGGGCAAGGTGTTCCCGTTCGTGCGCAGCGCGGGCCCCACGTTGTCGGCGTTCAACGCGTGGGTGCTGCTGAAGGGGATGGAGACGCTGTCGCTGCGCGTCGAGAAGCAATCGGCGAACGCGCTGGAAATCGCGCGCTGGCTCGATTCGCATCCGGCCGTCGCACGCGTGTTCTATCCGGGGCTCGAATCGCATCCGCAGCATGAACTCGCGAAGCGCCAGCAGAAGGCGGGCGGCGCGATCGTATCGTTCGAGCTGAAGGGCGACACGCCGGAGCAGCAGCGCGCGAACGCGTGGCGCGTGATCGACAGCACGAAGCTGATCTCGATCACCGGCAACCTCGGCGACACGCGCACGACGATCACGCATCCGGCGACGACGACGCACGCGCGCATCACGCCGGAAGCGCGTGCGGCCGCGGGCATCACCGAAGGGCTGATCCGCCTCGCGGTCGGCCTGGAGAATGCGGGCGACCTGCGCCGCGATCTCACGCGCGGCCTCGAGGGCTGAGCGCGGCGGCAGGTTTTTCACGGCCGACATGACGACGGGCCGCTCGACAGAGCGGCCCGTTGTCTTGTGGCCGGCGCGCGCGCGTTGCCGGAATCAGCCGGCGTGCGCGGGCTGCCGCTGCACGGCGCGCATCGCTTCCATCATCCAGCGCAGCGTGTCGTCGAGCGGCGTCGCGGGCAGCTCGCCTACCGCGCGCCGCAGCTTGTCGCGCGACCCGCTCAGGCTCTTTATTTCGTTGTGCCGCACGAAACGCGGATCGATCGTCACGTCGATCACGTAGCCGGCGATCCGCGCCAGCATCGCCAGCACTTCCTTCAGCGAATACGCGCGCTCCGAGCAGACGTTGAACGTCTCGCCGGCCGGTGCCGCCTCGAGCAGCTTCAGGTAGGCGGCCGTCACGTCGCGCACGTCGGAGAAATCGCGGCTCACGTCGAGATTGCCGAGCGAGATGCGCGGGGCGTTGCGCGCATAGTGCGACACGAGCTTCGGCAGCAGATAGGCATCGTCCTGGCCGACGCCGGTGTAGTTGAACGGCCGCGCGATCACGATCGGCAGCCGGTCAGCCCACAGCTTCGCCGCGTATTCCATCGCGAGCTTGCTGACCGCGTAGTCGTTCGCGGGCGCGGGCAGGACCGATTCGTCGAGCACGCCGGCCGTCGAATTGCCGTAGACGTTCGCGCTGCTGGCGAGCAGTACCGCGGACGGACGCCGGTCGAGGCCCGCGAGCGCGGCCAGCAGGTTGCGCGTGCCGACGATGTTGACCGCGTAGGTTTTCGGCGGCTCGTCCTGCGCGACATGCGCACGCGCGGCGAGATGCACGACCGCATCGGGCCGCGCATCGGCCGCTGCCGCCCGCATCGCGTTCGCATCGAGCAGGTCGACCGGCAGCAGCGTGCAGTTCGCGAACGCCGGATCGTCCGGCCGCGCCGCGCCGGGCGCCACGGTGCCCCACACGTCGTAGCCGGCGGCTTCGAGGCGCTGCGCCATGTAGCGGCCGGTGAAGCCTGTGAGGCCCGTGACGAACGCGCGGCGCGACGGGCGTCCGGCTTCAGTACGTGTCATGGTGACGATTCCGCGTCAGATCGGCTTCGACCATCATCTGGCAGAGTTGCTCGAGCGTCGTCTGCGGCGCCCAGCCCAGCTTGCTTTTTGCCTTGTCGGCGCAGCCGATCAGCAGATCGACTTCGGCGGGGCGGTAGAACTTCGGGTTCACTTCGACGAGCACGTTGCCGTTCGACGCGTCGATGCCGCGTTCCTGCTCGCCCTTGCCGGTCCATTCGAGCTGGTAACCGGCGGCCGCGAACGCCATCCGCACGAAGTCGCGCACGGTCTCGGTGCGGTTGGTCGCGAGAACGTAGGTGTCGGGTTCGTCGACCTGAAGCATCCGCCACATTCCTTCGACGTACTCGAGCGCGAAGCCCCAGTCGCGCTTCGCGTCGAGGTTGCCGAGCTCGAGCTTGGTCGCCTTGCCGAGCTGGATCTTCGCGACGGTGTCGGTGATCTTGCGCGTGACGAACTCGCGGCCGCGCAGCGGCGATTCGTGGTTGAACAGGATGCCGCTGCAGCCGAACAGATCGTAGGACTCGCGATAGTTCACGGTCATCCAGTGCGCGTACAGCTTGGCGACGCCGTACGGGCTGCGCGGGTAGAACGCGGTCGTTTCCGTCTGCGGGATCGCCTGCACCTTGCCGAACATCTCGGACGTCGACGCCTGGTAGAAGCGCGTCTTCGGGCTCACCACGCGGATCGCCTCGAGCAGGTTCAGCGGGCCGATGCCCGTGACTTCGGCGGTCGTCGCCGGCTGGTCGAACGACACGCCGACGAAGCTCTGCGCGGCCAGGTTGTACAGCTCGTCGGGTTGCGTGCGTTCGAGCAGTCGCAGGCTCGAGCCGGCATCGGTCAGGTCGTGCTCGACGAGCGACAGGTTCGGATGCGTGTCGACGCCGAGTTCGGCGATGCGCCAGAAGTTCACCGAGCTGGTGCGGCGGTAGGTGCCCGTGACCTCGTAGCCCTTGTCGAGCAGCAGCTTGGTCAGATAGGCGCCGTCCTGCCCCGTGATCCCCGTGATGATGGCCTTCTTGCGGTTTTGGCTCATGGCAATGTCCTGGTCGAAACGATGGATTGAGAAAGTCAGGCGGTCGTGCGCGCGGCGGCGGGCAGCGTGTTGCGCGCCGGGCCGCGTGTCAGGCGTCGCTCGAAGCCGTACCAGCTGAGCGTGGCGTAGGCGAGCGTGATCGCGAGGGCGAGCGCGGCCGTGACGAAGCGGTTCAGGTGCAGCGGCCAGAGCGCATACAGCACGCTCAGGTGAATCAGGTAGACGGTGTAGCTGACGGTGCCGACGTACACGAGCAGCGGGTTCGTCAGTACGCGCTGCACGAGGCCGCGTCCGCGCAGCGCGATCACGACGATCGACGTGCAGAGCAGCAGCGAGATGCTGTAGAGCGCGGCATTCGACATCGGCGTGTTCGCCGCGCGAAAACGCGGGAACGACAGATGCAGCCAGCCGAGGATCGCGAGCGACACGAGCGCGCCGACGATCGCGAGCGGATAGAACGGTTCCAGCGCGCGCCGGTCACGGCGCAGCACGATCGCGAGCAACGCGCCCGCGGCGAGCAGGTCCATCCGGAATGGCGTCAGGTAGTAGATCGGCCAGAACGAATCGAACCACGGCGTCGCGATGGCGCGCAGCACGGGAGCCGCGACGATGAGCGCGGCGGCGATCCACAGCAGCGCGCGCTCCGAACACCACAGCACGACGAACGGCCAGAAGATGTAGAACTGCTCCTCGACGGCGAGCGACCACAGCACGTTCAGGCTGTCGTGCCCGATGCTGCCGAGCGACAGCCCGATGTTGGTCGAGAAGAACGCGAACCACGGCCAGTGCGGCAGCCAGCTCGCGCCGAACAGCAGCGTCGACACGACGAGCAGCAGCACGTACGGCGGCAGGATCCGGCGCACGCGGCGAGCGTAGAAGTGGCTGAAGTACGACTGCCCGCGCGCCTTGCGATCGAGCAGGATGCCCGTGATCAGCAGGCCGCTCAGCACGAAGAACAGGTCGACGCCCATCCAGAGCGGCGCCTTCAGCGCGTGTTGCAGGAACACGGCGCCGACGGCGATCGCGCGCAGCCCGTCGAGCTGCACGATGCGGCCGTGTTGCGGCGGGGCGAGGTCGGCGGTGCGCGAGATGCCCGTCATCGCGCCGCTCCTTCGCGACGCGCGGCCGGCGCCGTGGCGCGCCGCGCATCCGATGCGTGAACGTAATGCATGCGTTTGAATGAAATATTGAATCGAAATCGATTCTAGGGAAAAGAAATCGGCAAAAAAACGCGTGTCATTTATCCGGCCGAAAACCTTCGAATACCGGTCGTTTCAATCGCGACAAGAAAGGTTTGCAGGCCGGGCGCTCCGTCAGGCGGGCCGGAGCGGCATTTTCTACGGATCGGCGTGCGAAAGGCGGTCGTTATTGCCGCTTTGCGGCGGCTATTTCGCGCTGTTCCGGCGCGATATTTCACACGGAAACATCCTCAAATATTTCCAAATTTCTTGTGATTATTTTTGCTTGTAACCTGCATCGCGACGTTTGAAACCCATTTAGTGACAGGGCATCCGGGCAGGCAGTCCGCCGCGCTGCCCGTTGCTGTTGCATCGAGTCTGGAGAGCGCATTGCGACGTCTGATTCTGATTGGCATGACGGTATGCGCGGCGCTGTCCGTGAGCGCCGCCCCGGCTGAAACCGTGTTGCCCGCGACCACGTCGTGGATCGGCAACACGTTCGGCTATGGCGACGGCAGCTGGACGCAGATCGACATTCGCGCGATCGCGGTGACGCCCGACGGCAAGGTATATACGAACGCGCCGTGGGACGAGAGCGGCGCCGAGGCGAGTGTCTACCAGGACGGGAAGATGCTCGGCTTCGCCGGCGGCACGCACGGCTGGGGCAACCTCGGCGGCAACGCGGTCGCGGTGAACGGCAAGTATGCGTACGTCGCGATCGGCGTCGGCAACGAGCGTGGCCATCTGCAGTCGCCCGGCATCTGGCCGGACAAGGGCAAGCAGTGGTTCGGCATTTCGCGGCGTACGATCGGCGACATGAAACAGCCGGCGCCGTTTCGCGCGGCGCCGCAGGTCGCGCCGGGCGGGCGCGCCGATGCCGGGCGCGCGCGGATGGCCGCGAGCTTCATGGTGATGAACGAGGTGGCGGCCCCCGCACGCTCGGAAGTGGGCGAGGCGAAGGCCGAAGTGGGCGGCCTCGGGGCGGACGACAAGACGCTGTTCGCGACGAACCCGTCGCATGACGAAGTCGACGTGTACGACGCCGAGACGATGCAGAAGAAGGGCACGTGGAGTGCGCACGAGCCGGGCCGCATCGCGCTTGCCGGCGACGGCACGCTGTGGCTGCTCACCGACACGATCGGCGGGCCCGCGCGCCTCGTGCACGTGCGCGCGGACGGCCGCAAGCTGGACGACGCGCCGGCGCTGCCCGAAGGCACCGAAGCGGTGGACGTGGCGGTCGATGCGAAGGGACGCGTGCTGGTGGCGGACAACGGTGCGCGCCAGCAGGTGCTGATCTTCTCGAAAGGCGGCAAGGGCTATGCGCCGTCCGGCACGCTCGGCGAGCGCGGCGGCATCTTCGCGGGCCCGGTGCCGGGCCGCCCGGGGCCGCAGCGCTTCAACGGGCTGACCGGCGTGGGCGTCGATCGCGCGGGCAACGTGTATGTGTCGATGAACGGCATCGGGCCGCGTCACGACACGATCGGCGCGGGGCTGGGCGCGGTGCTCGAGAGCTACACGCCGGACGGCAAGCTGCGCTGGCAGGTGCAGGGGCTGCTGTTCGTAGACGGCGCGTGGCTCGATCCCGCACGGCCGAACAGCGTGTATACGGGCAACAAGCGCTTCGAGCTCGATCTGTCGAAGCCGCCGGGCCAGGATTGGAAATATGCCGGATTCCTGTCGAACCGCTTCAAGTATCCGGACGATCCCGTGTTCCACACGGACCAGTATCCCGGCATGCCGTTCGCGCGGCGCGTGGACGGCCGCACGTTCCTGTACCTGACCGACATGTACGCCGACCACCTGAAGATCTACCGCTTCGACGCGAAGCGCGACGGCGAGGTCGCGATTCCGTCGGGCCTGATCGCGGGCCGCGCGCGGCCGGTCGACAAGGTACCGAACAAGCCGCCGGGCGGCGACTGGCTCTGGCGCGACGCGAACGGCAACGGCCGGCTCGACGCCGACGAATTCACGATCAATACGACGGGCAAGGCAAAGGCGGGCGGCTGGGGCTGGTGGGTCGACACGAAGGGCGACATCTGGCGCACGAGCGACGTGCGCGGGATCCATCGCTTCAGCTATGGCGGCGTCGACAAGGCCGGCAACCCGATCTACTCGTATGACAAGGTCACGACCTATCCGATGCCGCAGCCGTTCACGCAGCTGCGCCGCGCGATCTACGAGCCGCAGACGGACACGCTGTACGTGACGGGCTACACGGCCGACGCGCCGCCGCAGCCGGGCATCAACAAGGAAGTCGGCCGCGTGCTGGTGCGCTTCGACAAGTGGTCGACCGGCTCGCCGGTCGTGCGCTACACGGTCGCGTTGCCGTGGCAGCTCGATGCGAAGCCGATCCTCGACCTGATCGGGATCACCGTGGAGGGCCGCTACATCTTCACGGTGGAGCCGGTCGGCAAGATCCACGTATATGACAAGGAAACCGGCAAGGAAGTCGGCGTGATGAGCCCGGGCGCCGAGGTCGGCAAGGCGTCGGGCTGGGTCGACGTGCCGTTCGGCATCAGCGCGTTCCGGCGCGAGAACGGCGAATACCTGGTGTTCGTCGAGGAAGACGCGCGCGGCAAGGTGCTGATGTATCGCTGGAAACCGTGACGCGGCGCACCGTCGTCGTCGCCGTCACACAAGGTAGAAGCATGGACAAAGGCATACTCAAGAACGTTTCGATCAACTTCATCGGGCTGATCCTGCCGACCTTCGTGTCGCTGGTGACGGTGCCCGCCTATATCCACGCGCTGGGTGTCGAACGCTACGGCGTCGTGAGCCTCGTGTGGACGCTGATCGGCTATTTCGGGATTCTCGATCTCGGGATGAGCATGGCCGCGCAGAACCACATCTCGAAGGCGCTCGTGAGCGGCAACGCGGACGAAAGCGCGCGGGTCTTCTGGAGCGCGTTCTGGCTGAACCTCGGCACCGGCATCGTGGGCGGCCTGCTGATCTATTTCGGCGCGTTCGTCTACACCGCGTATTTCACGAAGGTGTCGGCGGCGATGCAGCACGAGGTGTATCTCGCGCTGCCGTGGCTCGCGCTCGCGATTCCGCTCGCGAACGTGTCGTGGGTGTTCGCCGGCGCGATCAACGGCGCCGAACGGTTCGGCGTGTTCAACACGAACCAGACGATCGGCACGTTCCTGTTCCAGCTGCTGCCGCTCGGCGCCGCGTGGTGGATCGCGCCGAACCTGCAGACGGTGCTGGCGGCCGCGGTCGTCGCGCGGCTCGTCGCGGCGGTGATGCTTGGTCACGCGAGCATCAAGGTGCTCGGGATCCGGCGCATCGACCCGCCGCAATGGGGCACCGCGAAAGGGTTGTTCAACTTCGGCGGCTGGATGCTGATCGCGAGCACGACGAGCATGATCGCCGACACGCTCGATCGCGTGATGCTCGGCGCCGGCATGGGCGCGAAGTTCGTCACCTACTACACGGTGCCGCAGAACCTCGTCACGCGCCTGAACATGCTGCCGAACGCGCTGGTGCGCACGCTGTTCCCGCGCCTGTCGGCGGTGGGCCGCGATCACGCCGATACGCTCGCGCGCCAGTCGCTCGAATTCCTGAACGGCGTGTTCACGCCGGTCGGCATCGTCGCGATCTTCGCGCTCGCGCCGTTCCTCACGCTGTGGGTCGGCGCCGATCTCGCCACGCATTCCGCGCCGGTCGGCCGCGTGCTGGTGATCAGCGTATGGCTCGTCGGCCAGGCGAGCGTCACGCGCATCCTGATCCAGTCGCAGGTCAACCCGGCCCGCGCGGCGTTCGCGGGGCTCGTCGAGATGCCGTTCTTCGTCGGCGGGCTGTGGTTCGGCATTCATCACTTCGGGCTGATCGGCGCGGCGGTGGTCGTCGCTGCCCGCGCGCTGGTCGATTACGGCGTGCTGCTTTACCTGTCGGCAATCCGGATGCGCGCGATCTTGCTCGACATGCTCGCGCATCTCGCCTTCCTGCTCGCGAGCCTGTTTCTCGCGCAAGCGTGGTCCGGGCTCGGCGAGTCGATCGGCCTTTGCGCGGTCGTGCTGCTGCTGAACCTTGCGTGGTCGCTCACGATGACGCCGGGGCTGCGCGCGCTCGTGCGCGACCTGTTCGTCCGTCTCAATGCGAGGAAAACGATATGAATCGCGATCTGGCGGAACACGCCATCCTGAACGTGGCCGCGGCGGATGCCGCCGTGGCCGAAGCCGGCGCCGCATCGTTGCGCCGGACCGAAGCGGCCGCGCCGTCGGGCGCACGCGATGCGTCGCGTCCGCTGCGCGTGGCGATCGTCCACGACTGGCTCGTCACGTATGCGGGCGCCGAGCGCGTGCTCGAACAGATCGTCGCGTGCTTTCCCGACGCGGACCTGTTCAGCCTCGTCGATTTTCTCGACGATCGCGCGTTCGTGCGCGGCAAGCCGGTGACGACCTCGTTCATCCAGAAACTGCCGTTCGCGCGTACCAAGTACCGCAGCTACCTGCCGCTGATGCCGCTCGCGATCGAGCAACTCGACGTGTCGGACTACGACCTCGTGATCTCCAGCAGCCATGCGGTCGCGAAGGGCGTGCTGACGGGGCCGGACCAGATGCACATCAGCTACGTGCATTCGCCGATCCGCTATGCGTGGGATCTGCAGCACCAGTATCTGGAACAGTCGAACCTCACGCAAGGGGCGAAATCGCTGCTCGCGCGGATGATCCTGCATTACATCCGCAACTGGGATACGCGCACCGCGAATGCGGTGGACGGGTTCGTCGCGAACTCGGCGTTCATCGCGCGACGCATCCGCAAGGTGTATCACCGCGACGCGGCGGTGATCTTCCCGCCGGTCGACGTCGACGGCTTCTCGCTGAACGAGGTGAAGGACGATTTCTACCTGACCGCGTCGCGGATGGTGCCGTACAAGAAGATCGACCTGATCGTCGAGGCCTTCTCGCGCACGCCGGAGCGCAAGCTCGTCGTGATCGGCGACGGCCCGGAGATGCAGAAGATCCGCGCGAAGGCCGGCCCGAACGTCGAGATCATGGGCTACCAGCCGTTCGCGGTGCTGCACGACCGGATGCGCCGCGCGAAGGCGTTCGTGTTCGCGGCCGAGGAGGATTTCGGGATTTCGGTGGTCGAGGCGCAGGCGTGCGGCACGCCCGTGATCGCGTACGGGAAGGGCGGTGCGCTCGAAACCGTGCTCGAGCCGCGCTCGCACGCGAACCCGACCGGCCTGTTCTTCGACGAGCAGACGCCGCACGCGATCGTCGCGGCGGTCGACGATTTCGAGCGCGCGCCGCAGCGTTTCACGCCGCATGCGTGCCGCGCGAATGCGGAGCGCTTCTCCGCCGACACGTTCCGCCGGCGTTTTCTCGACTATGTGGAGGCCGCGCTGCCCGGCGCGACCGCGCAGCGCGGCAGCGCCGCGCCGATGCCGGCCGCGCACGGCCCGGCGACGCTGGTGCTGGACCAGAGCGGCGTGCTCGGCGGCGCGGAGCTGTCGCTGCTGGAGATCATGAAGCACATGCGCGCGAACGCCGACGTTCTGCTGTTCGACGACGGCCCGTTTCGCGCGGCGCTCGACGAGATCGGCGCGCGCGTCGACGTGCTGGACCAGGGCGCGCTCGCCGGGGTGCGCAAGCAGGGTGGCGTGTCGGTAGGCGCGTTGAAGCGGCTCGCCGGCCTGGTGCGCGACGTCGCGCGGCGCGCACGGCGCGCCGAGGTGATCTACGCGAACACGCAGCGCGCGATGGTGGTCGCGGCGCTGGCCGGGCGGCTCGCGCGCAAGCCGGTGGTGTGGCACCTGCGCGACATCGTCAGCGGCGACCATTTCGGCAGCAAGCAACTGATGGCGATCAAGTACTGCGCGCGGTTCGGCGTCACGCGCGTGATCGCGAACTCGGACGCGTCCGCGCAGGCGTTCCGCGCGCTGACGGGCTTCACGCCGCAGCACGTCGACGTCGTGTTCAACGGCATTTCGGCCGAACCGTTCGATGCGCTGGACAATACCAGCCAGGCCGCGCTGCGCGCGCGCTTCGGGCTGCCCGAGCATGCATGGCTGGTCGGCTCGTTCAGCCGCCTCGCGCACTGGAAGGGGCAACACCTGCTGCTGGAGGCCGCGGCACGCCATCCCGACATGCACGTGGTGCTGGTCGGCGCGCCGCTGTTCGGCGAGGACGAATACGCGGCGCAACTGCACGAGATCGTCGCGCGTCACGGGATGGACGACCGCGTCCATTTCCTCGGGTTCCAGCGCGACGTGGCCGCGTGCATGAAGGCGGTCGACGTGGTCGCGCATACGTCGATCACGCCCGAGCCGTTCGGGCGGGTGATCGTCGAGGGGATGCTCGCGCGGCGGCCGGTGGTCGCGGCGCGCGCGGGCGGGGTCGTCGAGATCATCGAGGACGGTGAGAACGGGCTGCTCTGCGAGCCGGGCAACGCGGCCGCGCTGGCTGATGCGTTGGGCCGGCTGAAGCACGACGCCGCGCTGCGCGAGCGGCTCGTCGCGAGCGGGCGGGCGACCGCGGTGCGCCGGTTCGGCACCGAAACCTATGTGGAGCGGGTCGAGAAGATTCTCGCGGATACGGCGAAGGCCGCGAAGGCGAAGAAGCGGTAGGCGCGGTGCGCCCCGACGCGCGATGCGTCGGGAAACGAGCCCTCATGCGGTGTCGTGCTGCATGAGGGCTTTGCTTTTGGGTGGGCGGGCGAGTATCGCGCGGAGGGGCGAGGGGCGAGGGGCGATGGGCGAGGGGCGAGGGGCGAGGGGCGATGGGCGAGGGGCGAGGGGCGAGGGGCGAGGGGCGACGGGCGAGGGGCGAGGGGCGACGGGCGACGGGCGCGGGTGCCGGGATGGGCCGATGCGGCGTTCGCGCAGGGATCACGCGAACGCGGCTGTCGCCCGCGTCGTGATCGCTTGACGGAACGCGCTGAGCGGCGCCGTGCGGTCATGGCGCGAAGCCGGCGAGGGGTTGGCGATGTGACGTCAGTGCAGCCGCCCTGACGGCCGTCTGGCTCGATTGGGATGCTTGCGTACCGGGTACCTGCCGCGACCCGGCGCGCGAATGGATCCCTGCGGATTTCGGCGCCCGTTCCACCCATGTAAAAGCCCCCGCGCAGCCTGAGGCCGGACGGGGGCGGTGAACGTCGGAACGGCGCCGCTCAGACGGCCCGTTCGGGGGCCGGCGCGACGACGCGAGCGGTGCGGGTCGGCTTCAGGCTTGCCGACCACATCATCGCCGGGCGTTCGAACAGCCGGTAGAACACGTAGGCGACCGGAATCGCGGCGGCCATGAACGCGAACGACGGCCAGATCGACAGTTGCAGTTCGGAATGGAACAGCACCGAGCCGAGGCAGACGAACAGCGGCAGGTGGACGAGGTACAGCGAATAGCTGAAGTCGCCGAACCAGCCGAGCACGCGCAGCAGCGGCGTCGGGTGCGGCGGGCACGCGAGCGCGCGGTACAGGAAGCACGCGAAGCCGCCCGCCCACAGCTGGAATGCGCCGTACTGGCCGATATGGAACGCGCCGCAGCCCGCGGCCAGCAGCACGGCGGCCGCGAGGTACCACGCGCGCGACGGCACCGCGGCCGTGCCGTGTGCCGGCTGTGCGCGCACGTCGGCGATCCACGCGCCGATCGTCCAGGACAGCCAGTACGACGTGAAGAACTGCAGGTCGTGCCGTTCGAGCAGCCATGCCGACGCGACGTTGACGAGCGCGACGGTCGCCACGATGGCCGGCATCCCGATGCGCCGGCGCAGCGCGAACAGCAGCGGGTAGATCGCATAGAACTGGACTTCGAGCGACAGCGTCCACAGTGCGCCGTTC
This sequence comes from Burkholderia sp. SIMBA_062, assembly GCF_046534765.1. Lineage (NCBI taxonomy): Bacteria > Pseudomonadati > Pseudomonadota > Betaproteobacteria > Burkholderiales > Burkholderiaceae > Burkholderia > Burkholderia sp. SIMBA_062. The sequence goes on along the minus strand of NZ_JAWRYD010000008.1, from coordinate 26,880 downwards.
GACCCGTACGTGTAGCCGGCGACGCCCTGCAGCGAGAACAGGTTCACGAGGAACGCGGTAAGGCCGACGTCGCGGATCTTGTGGCTGACGGGCGCGATCTGCAGGCTGACCGCGTCCATCGCGAGCGTGAACAGCAGCGCGGCGAGCAGCACGGGGTAGATCCGCGCGAAGCGGCGCGCCCAGAAGTTCGTGGCGTCGAGCCGGTACGCGGGATTGGCCGCGAGCTTGAGCGCCGCGTTGCGGTGGATGCAATAGCCGCTGATCACGAAGAAGATCGGCACGCCGGCGGATCCCCACCCGAACGGGAAGGTCAGGTAGCCGACGATCACGCTCGGGTCGAGCGCATGGCCGTAAGCACGATGGAAGCTCTGCATGCCGACCCAGACGACCTGGCGGCAATGGAAATAGGCGACGAGCAGCGCCGCGAACCCGCGCATCGCGTCGATCACATGTTCCTTGTGGTCGGCGACGGGCGGCGCGGTCAAAGGCGATCCGCTGAAAGCTTGCATGCGATTCGATTCCTTGCGACGGATGAAGGGGATGGTCCAATCGTAATGCGCAAGAATTCGATCGAATCAATAAAAAAATCCCGCCGTGAAATAACGGTATTTCAGATGGTGGTTTTATCCGGCGCTGAAAGCGGTTTGGCAGCGGCTACAATTATTTGCGGATTTTTTTCTGATAGTTTGAAGCTCCAGTTGATTGATGCAAGGAGCGGCAAGATGGACATGCATTGGATCGCTAGCGCGGCTGTACTGCTGGTCATGGCCGTGCTGTCGGCGTACCGCGAGGCGCTGCAGAACGAGCCGATTCGCCCGGGCCTCGAGCGGGGCGGCGTCCCGTTTATCGAAGAATTCGATTCGTAAGAATTTGTATCCGGAAAATCGGTAATTTGTTTCTGCTTCGGCAATCGGTTCGGCAATATCGACCGGATTCGCGGATTATCTATTTTTCGGAAACATGGGCGATCGTTCCATATCGAAAATGAGCGGAGTGGAATTGGCCGTTCCGTCGATTCTCGATATGCCGTTCGGAAAACAATCGCGCCGGGTCGCAGGGCGACGCGGCGCAGTCAACGCAATCAGGATGCGAACATGTTGAAAGTCACCAGGGCCGTGTTTCCCGTTGCCGGTCTCGGCACGCGGTTCCTCCCGGCAACGAAGGCGAGCCCGAAGGAAATGCTGCCCGTCGTCGACAAGCCGTTGATCCAGTACGCGGTCGAGGAAGCGATCAACGCCGGTATTACCGAGATGATCTTCGTGACGGGGCGCAGCAAGCGCGCGATCGAGGATCACTTCGACAAGTCCTACGAGATCGAGGCCGAACTCGAGGCGCGCGGCAAGGAAAAGCTGCTCGAGCTCGTGCGCGGCATCAAGCCGAGCCACGTGAACTGCTTCTACGTGCGCCAGCCGGAAGCGCTCGGCCTCGGCCATGCGGTGTTGTGTGCGGAAAAGCTCGTGCACGGCGAGCCGTTCGCGGTGATCCTCGCCGACGACCTGCTGCACGGCGAACAGCCGGTGCTCAAGCAGCTCGTCGACGTGTTCGACCACTATCACAGCTCGGTGATCGGGGTCGAGACGATCCCGCGCGAGGACAGCCGCTCGTACGGCGTCGTCGAAGGCCGCGAGTGGGAAGAGGACATCATCAAGCTGTCGGGCATCATCGAGAAGCCGGCGCCGGAAGACGCGCCGTCGAACCTCGGCGTGGTCGGCCGCTACGTATTCATGCCGACGATCTTCGATCATCTGCGCAAGCTCAAGCCGGGCGCGGGCGGCGAACTGCAGTTGACCGACGCCGTTCAGTCGCTGCTCGCGAACGAACAGGTGCTCGCGTATCGCTACTTCGGCACGCGTTTCGATTGCGGCAGCAAGATCGGTTATCTGAAGGCGACCGTCGAGCTCGCGCTCCAGCATCCCGAAGTGAGCCGCGAATTCGAGGCGTACCTGCGTACCTGCCTGCCCGCGCTGGCTGCTGTTGCATAAGCAGCCACGCTGCTCCGCTGTTTCAGGTGGTGGTTGTTCCGTTGGCCCCGGCTGCCTTGTGCGCCGGGGCTTTTTTGCGTGTGGGCGAGGTGGGGAACGCGCGGTGTGGGGTAGTTGCGGGGCAATCGGCGCGGTCGAATCCGGCGGGATCGAATCCGGGGGTGCGCGGTGATTCCAGTGTGCAGCAACGCGCGATTCGGTTGCCGGGTGCGCGTTTCCCGGTGGGCTGGCCCCCGGGCACCGTGGCGATGAAACCGGCACCGACGTGCCGGTTGCGTGTGGCCTCAGGGGCAAAGGTTGCGCGGGGCGATAGCCATCGTTGATGCTGGGTGGGGTGTCGCTTCGCGGTGGATGTCGACGAAGCGCCACGTCGCCACGTTGCCGCGGCGGCACTGTCATCCGCCGACGTGATGCGTGGTCCCGACGGACGAACGGGGCCGGCGGCCGCACCGTTTCGGTGCCCGGCGTCGCGGGCCCCGACGCCTGTTTTCCGCTGGCGTCGCGGGCGGACGACTGTTCCGTTCAGCGCGGCGACGTGCTCGGCCGCGCGACGAAGTATCGGGCCAGCATCGCGGCGATCGGCTTCTTGAAGTCGAGCAGGCGTTTTTCCAGATAGCGCCACGACAGATGGGCAAGCAGCACGGCGAGCGCGAACTGCAGCAGTTCGGGCAGCACTTCCCGGACGACTCCGGGCATCGGCACGTGTGCGAACAGCGCCGGCAGCTCGCCGAAACGTGCCGGAATCAGGTTGTGGAACAGGTAGAAGCCGTAGCTGATCGTGCCGAGATAGACGAGCGGCGCCCAGTCGAGCAGCGCCACGGCCGGATGGTCAGGCTCGGTGACGATCCACAGCATCAGCGCGCCGAGCGACACGGACAGCCCGAGATCCACGAGCCCCGAGACGATGTCCGGCAGCGCCGTGAATGCGGGGAGCGTGAGGAAGAACACGACGCCGATGGCCCCGAGCCAGCCGGGCGGAATGCGGCGGACGACGGTCGGGCCGCAATCGGCGAGCGCCATCGCACCGACGCCGCCCAGCGCGATCAGCGCGAAATTCCACGGGGAAAACGCGTAGATCAGCACCGGCGATGCGTCGAACGCGTACAGCGCGAGATGCGCGAGCGCGCACAGCGCGACGGCCGCGACGCCGAGCGCGACGTGGCGCGCGGCCGGCACCGCGAGCAGCGTGAGCGGCGCGATCAGATAGAACTGCTGCTCGACCGCGAGGCTCCAGAAGTGCGACGTGGAGCCCGGCCAGCCGTCCTTGACGACGCCGATCCAGTAGTTCGACAGGAACGCGGCGTGCCACGCGAGCCCGAGATTGACGCCGCGCTGGTAGAACAGCGCGTGCGCGATCGCGAGCGCGGCGAGCAGCAGGTAGTAGACGGGAAAGATCCGCAGCGCGCGCTTCGCGAGGAACAGCGCGAGCGCGTGGCGGCGACCCATCGTGCCGCATTCGATTGCCTGACGGTTGCGATGCAACTCGCCGACGATCAGGAATCCGCTGATGAAGAAAAACGTCCACACACCGAGCTTGCCCACGTCGACAGCGAGGACGTGGCCCTTGTGGGACAGGAAAACGAGGATGACGGCGAGGGCTCGCAGGCCGTCGAGTCCTTTGACGTATCTGACTTCGCGCATGAAGGCATCCGGGGCACTGAGCGAGGTCAGTATAGGTGTGCAAATATCGAACGTAATTCGCGTTCGGACGTATACGTGGCGGTGTTTTTCGATGCGAGGGTCTGTTTTCGCATGGAACGCACATGCGAATGCCCGCAATCGCGCGCAGGGCAAGAAGTGAGGAGCGCCGTTTGGCCGAGCCAAACAAGTGACGAGCGACGCCGCCATGCGGACGATTGAGGGCATTCCCGTGGAGTGGATTTTTTAACTTGGGGTTGCCACGAGAACGGCCGCTCGCCGCGTTGCGCTCCTTGCGAATACGTCCAGTATTCGCTGCGTCACGCGCCTCGCGAGCGGCCGTTCTCGTGGCAACGCATGTGCGTTCCATGCGAAAACAGACCCTGCGGCATCGATGAAGTCGGTCGCGCGCAACAAAACCTGCGGGAAACCCCGCGAAAACGCATAAAAGTACTGCACGAAGCGTCGAGGCGCTTGTAGAATCCGGCGTTGAAGCGCGCGCGTTGCACGCTTCGTGTATCCAACGACCACACCTGGTAGGAGAAACATGGCGACTTCCGCAAAAAAGGTGGCCAAGAAGGCTGCCGCACCGGCCACCAAGAAAGTGGCTGCAAAAAAGGCTGCGCCCGCGAAGAAAGTAGTGGCCAAGAAGGCTGTCGCGAAGGCAGCACCGGCCGCTCCGACGCCGCTGAAGGACAAGTTCACGAAGGCATCGCTCGCAACGCACATCGCTGAGCGTGCAGCTGTCGAAGTGAAGGCGGTCAAGGCAGTGCTCACCGCACTCGAGAACGTCGTGCTGGGCTCGGTTCACAAGAAGGGCGCAGGCGAGTTCACGCTGCCGGGTCTGCTGAAGATCACGGCGCAAGTCGTGCCGGCGAAGAAGAAGCGCTTCGGCAAGGATCCGTTCACGGGCGAAGAGCGCTGGTTCCCGGCAAAGCCGGCCAGCGTGCGCGTGAAGGCACGTGCGCTGAAGAAGCTGAAGGACGCGGCTGCGTAATGCCGCGTAACGGCCGCCGAATGCAAGTCGGCGACCGTTGCGATGTCCGACGGTCCCCGTACGCGAAAGCGTGCGGGGATTTTTATTGCTGCGCACATCGCACGGCGGTGAGGTCGCGCGACGCGGATGCGGCATGACGTCGTGCGTATCCTGTGCTGCGGGCGGTTCGTGCGGACGACCGGATCGCAGCGTGCGAGCTGGCGCGTAGCCTTGCAACGCTGCGCGTCCCGCAGGTCTCGCGTCATGAATGCGGCGATCGTTCCCGTCGAGTCGCTGGCACGCATGCATCCAGTAAAGCGCCGCGACCGGCAGGATCGCGCCGAAGAACGTCGCTGCGGCGTAGGTACTGGCGCGCGTACCGACCCATCCTGCCGGCTGCGCGCACCGTCAATCTGCAAGGTGACGGCGACGATGCGCTGCCGTCATGCGAACCGGTCGCCGCATTCGTGCGCTACGCGCGACAAATCACTGGAGCAATGCTGTCGACGTAGCGATGTGTAAACAGCCGCTGCCTGCGATTGCATCGCAGCGTGATGCAATCCGTCGAAGGATGCGGTCATTGCGCGGGCCGCACGCACGCCACGAACGCGCCAGCACCCCGCGAAGGACGGCGCGGCCCCCGGGGCTTCGTCAGCCCGCCGTGCCTGCGTACGCGGCCTTCAGCGCGGCGACGTCGAACTTCGTCATCTGCATCATGGCCGCGGCCACGCGCGCCGCCTTGACGTCGTCGCGGTCTGTCATCATCGGGATCAGTGCGTCGGGCACGATCTGCCACGACACGCCGAAGCGGTCCCGCAGCCAGCCGCAGCCGTCGGTCGTGCCGCCGTTCTCGAGCAGCGCGCTCCAGTAACGGTCGAGTTCGGCCTGATCGGCGCAACTGACCATCAGCGAGATCGCGTGATTGAACGTCTCGGTGCGCGGGTGGCTCATCGCGATGAACGGCTGCCCGAACAGTTCGAACTCGACCATCCGGGTGCCGCTGGTGCCGGGCACCGCCGTGACGCGCACGACGCGCGAGTTCGGGAAAATGTCCGCGTAGAAGGCCGCGGCTTCTTCGGCTTCCGTCGCGTACCAGAGGAACGGCGTGATCTTCTGAATCGTCATGGAGCGTCTCCTGTCTGCTGTCGGTGAGGGGCGGGCAATCTGCATGCCGCCATCGATACGACGAATGAAGCGCGTCGAAATCGACATGTCGAAGCATACGTGCTTCGTATCAGCGAATCCGGGGATTGGGCGATCGAGGAACCGGCGCATCCGAGTCGACAGCGCGAGGGGGCCGGCATGCGTTCAAAGGGGCTTCCCGCGCGCGACAGGGGCCTCACGCGCCGCTCGTGGCCGGGTTGCCGTACCCGAGGTCCCGGCCGCCGCCGTAGCCCGTCTCGACGCCGCCGGCAACGGACGAAAAAAAACCAGCCATGGCCGAAGCCGATGACTGGTTTTGCAGTTCGGCGACATGGCGTCGAAGACGCCATGCACACCGGAAACGTACTTCTTAGAACTTGTGACGAATGCCGAGTGCGACGAGTTCGGCCGAGCTCTTGCCGGCGAAGCCGTACGAAGCGATCGACGCTTGCGCGCTTTGCTGCACGCCGTCAACGAGCTGCGTGCCGCTCGCGTGCTGGTATGCGCCAACCAGGTAGATGTCCGTGCGCTTCGACAGCGAGTAGTCCGCGCCGACACCGACTTGATGGTACTTCGCCTTCGTGTCGCCGCTCGCCTTCGTGTACGAGTAGCCGAGGCCCAGCAGCAGCGGCGGCGTGACCTGGTACGTCACGAACGCACGGCCCGTGTTGTACTTTTCGGTCGAACCGAAGCCCGAGAATGCGTCCGGCTTGTACTGTGCGTTGCTGTAGCCGAGGCCGAACGTCACCGGGCCGAGTGCGTACTGACCTGCGACTTGCGCGATGGCGATCGACTTCGCCGTTGCGTAACCCGAGTTGATCGGGCCGTCGAAGATCGCGTCGGACGTCGTCGAACCCCAGCCTGCGCGGCCGACAGCCGTCGTCGGCGACGGGTTGGCTGCGTAGAAATAGCCTGCTGCAACGCCGACCGGGCCGTTGTTGTAGGCAGCCGCGACCGACCACGTCTGGCCCGAACCCGTCTTGCCTGCAACGCCGCCGAGGGCGTACATGCCTTCGACCTGGAAGCCTGCCCAGACCGGCGACGTGTACTTGATTGCGTTGCTGACGCGCAGCGAGTTGTCGTTGTTGTCGACGTCGCCCGGCGTTGCCATCACGCTGCCGAAGTAGTTGTCAGCCGTCACTGCCTGGACCAGGTCGACCAGCGGGTCGTACTGGCGGCCGAGCGTGAGCGTACCGTACTGGTCGCTCTGGAGGCCGACGAATGCCTGGCGACCGAACATGCGACCGCCCTGGTTCAGGTGGCCCGTGCCCGGATCAAAACCGTTTTCCAACTGGAAGATCGCCTTCAGGCCGCCGCCGAGGTCTTCAGCACCTTTCAGGCCCCAACGGCTGCCTTGCAGGTTGCCCGACAGCATTTGCCACGAGTTGTTGGCTTGACCGTTGTTGCCGTGAACCCATGCGATCGACGTGTCGATCACGCCGTACAGCGTCACGCTCGACTGAGCATGAGCAGCGCCAGCGGCGCCCAGCAGGGCGAGCGAGAGGGTCGAGAGAGCGAGTTTCTTCATCGTTGAGTATCTCCACGCAAATGATTCGTCATTCGTTATTTGTTGCGGATTGGAGAATAGCTCACTGCCTTCCATGCAAGAAAGCCTAAAAAATAAAGTGTCTCGAAAAGGTAACAGCGGAAAAAAGTCTATATATATCAAGCACATCAACGACTGTTCCTCTTTTTGAAACAGTTGACATTTGTTGCGATGCGATTGTTGCAGTGGCCGATGCACTCGGCAACGGAAGGGCGGATTTCGCGGGGTCGCACGCAGAAATCGAGGCGAGCAAACGTTTGCCGTTGCAGCGTGCAAACCGGGCCGATGCAAAAAGCACATCAACAGGCATGAACGCGCGGCGGGGCCGAGTGATTGCGAAAAGGAACGCGGTGGCGTAGGGAGGGCGGAGGCGGCGCGCGCGATGCGCGGCCGCATGTGACGCAATGCGCGGGGGAATCAGTCGTCGCGTGTGCGATCGGCGGTGGGATCCATCGGCGCGGGCACGCCGGCAGCATTGCGTGCGCGGCCATGCGCATCGCCGCGCGCGGCCGCGAATTCCGCGCCGAGCAGCAGCACGGCCGCGGAGAAGTACAGCCACATCAACAGGACGGCGAACGATCCGGCCGCACCGAACGCGCTGGCCGTACCGGCACGCGCGAGATACAGCGCGAACAGCTTCTTGCCGCCGGAGAACAGGATCGCGGAGACGATCCCGCCGATCACCGCGTCGTGCCATGCGACGCGCGCGTCGGGCAGGAACTTCATCAGCACGGCGAACGCACCCGCGAGCACCGCGATGCCCACGACGAACTGCAGCACGTTGGTGATCGCGACGTACGGAGAATCGCCGAGCAGCCACGTGCCGATGAACGTGATCGCGGTATCGAGCACGAGCGACACGATCAGCAGGAAGGCGACGCCGAGCACGAGCCCGAACGAGATGAGCCGCACCCGCACGAGCCCGAGCATGCTCGACCAGCGGTTTTCCGCGCTCGGCCAGATCACGCTCAATGCCGTGTTCAGCGACGCGAAGGTCGCCGATGCGCCGATCGCGAGCGCGGCGAACGAGATCAGCGTCGCGATGCCGCCGCGCTCGCCCGCGCGATGCGCGTTCTGCACGATCGTCTGGATGCTGGCCGCCGCATCGTCGCCGATCAGCTGATGGGCCTGCTCGAACACCTGGCCGCGCGCGGCTTCATCGCCGTAGAACCAGCCGGCGACGGCGATCACCATCACGAGCGTCGGCGCGAGCGAGAACGCGGAAAAGAACGCAATGCTCGCGGCCATCGCCGAGCAGCGGTGGGAGGAGAAACGCTTGAATGCGTTGAGCACCCAGTTGGCCTGCTGTTGCGCGAGGCGGGTGGCTTCGGATGTGATCTGTCGTTTCATGACGGTTCGGTTGCGCGCTGATCGCCGGACATCGGTGGATCAGACAAATCGATATTGATCCGAGGATTGCACCATAGTTGCGCTCAATGTCTATAATCCTTTCAGTTTTTCCCCACCCCCACAAAGACGCCGAGACCATCATGCTACAAATGTCACGGCGCCAGTTCCTGAAGGTGACGGCCACGTCGCTTGCCGGGTCGAGTCTTGCCCTGATGGGCTTTTCTCCGACCGAAGCGCTTGCCGAAGTCCGACAGTACAAGCTGGCGCGCACCGTCGAAACACGCAACACCTGTCCTTATTGTTCAGTGGGTTGCGGCATCCTGATGTATGGCCTCGGTGACGGCGCGAAGAACGCGCAGCCGAGCATCATCCATATCGAAGGCGATCCCGACCATCCCGTCAACCGCGGCACGCTGTGCCCGAAGGGCGCGAGCCTGATCGATTTTATCCACAGCCCGAGCCGCCTGACGCATCCCGAATACCGGGCGCCGGGCTCGGACAAGTGGGAGCGCATTTCGTGGGGCGATGCGCTCGACCGGATCGCGAAGCTGATGAAGGCCGATCGCGACGCGAACTTCGTCGAGACGGCGGAAGACGGCGCGAAGGTCAACCGCTGGCTGACCACCGGCATGCTGGCCGCGTCGGCGGGCAGCAACGAAGTCGGTTACCTGACGCACAAGGCTGTCCGCAGCCTCGGGATGCTCGTATTCGACAATCAGGCGCGTGTCTGACATGGCCCGACGGTGGCAGGTCTTGCCCCGACGTTTGGCCGTGGAGCGATGACGAACCATTGGGTCGACATCAAGAACGCGGACGTGATTCTCGTGATGGGCGGCAATGCAGCCGAGGCCCATCCGTGCGGTTTCAAGTGGGTAACGGAGGCGAAGGCGCACCGCAAGGCGCGGCTGATCGTCGTCGACCCGCGCTTTACGCGTACGGCCTCGGTGGCCGACTACTACGCGCCGATTCGCACCGGCACCGACATCGTCTTCCTGGGCGGCGTCATCAACTATCTGCTGACGAACGACAAGATCCAGCATGAGTACGTGAAGAACTACACGGACTTCTCGTTCATCGTGCGCGAGGATTTCGCGTTCAACGACGGCATCTATTCCGGCTATGACGCCGAGAAGCACGCGTACCCCGACAAATCGAGCTGGGACTACGAGCGCGGCGACGACGGCTTCGTGAAGGTCGACCCGACGCTGCAGCATCCGCGCTGCGTGTACAACCTGATGAAGCAGCATTACGCGCGCTATACGCCGGACATGGTCCAGCAGACGTGCGGCACGCCGAAGGAGAAATTCCTCAAGGTGTGCGAGATGCTCGCGACGACGGCCGTTCCCGGCCGCGCGGGCACGGTGCTGTATGCGCTCGGCTGGACTCACCACTCGATCGGCTCGCAGATCATCCGCACCGGCGCGATGGTGCAGCTGCTGCTCGGCAACATCGGCATCGCCGGCGGCGGAATGAACGCGCTGCGCGGCCACTCGAACATCCAGGGCTTGACCGACCTCGGGCTGATGTCGAACCTGCTGCCGGGTTACATGACGCTGCCGATGCAGTCGGAACAGGATTTCGACGCGTACCTCAAGAAGCGCACGCAGCAGCCGCTGCGGCCCAACCAGCTGAGCTACTGGAAGAACTACAAGGCGTTCCACGTCAGCTTCATGAAGTCGTGGTGGGGCGATGCGGCGACCGCCGAGAACAACTGGGGCTACGACTACCTGCCGAAGCTCGACAAGCAGTACGACCTGCTGCAGGCGATCGAGCTGATGAATGACGGCAAGATGAACGGCTACATCTGCCAGGGTTTCAATCCGCTCGCGGCGGCGCCGTCGAAGGTGAAGACGGCCGCCGGGCTCGCGAAGCTGAAGTGGCTCGTCATCATGGATCCGCTGGCGACCGAGACGTCCGAGTTCTGGAAGCATCACGGCGACTACAACGACGTCGACTCGTCGAAGATCCAGACCGAGGTGTTCCGTCTGCCGACCACGTGCTTCGCGGAAGAAGACGGCTCGCTCGTGAGTTCGAGCCGCGTGCTGCAATGGCACTGGAAGGGCGCGGAGCCGCCGGGCGAGGCGAAGAGCGATCTCGAGATCATGTCGGGGCTGTTCCTGCGCATGCGCAAGATGTACCAGAAGGACGGCGGCAAGTATCCGGACCCGATCGTGAACCTGACCTGGTCGTACGCGAACCCGGAAAGCCCGACGCCCGCGGAGCTCGCGATGGAGTTCAACGGGCGCGCGCTCGCCGATCTTCCGGATCCGAAGGATCCGACGAAGACGCTCGTGAAGAAGGGCGAGCAGCTCGCCGCGTTCGCGCAACTGAAGGACGACGGCACGACCGCGAGCGGATGCTGGATCTTCTGCGGTGCATGGACGCAGGCCGGCAACCAGATGGGGCGGCGCGACAACTCGGACCCGACCGGCATCGGCCAGACGCTGAACTGGGCCTGGGCGTGGCCCGCCAACCGGCGGATCCTGTACAACCGCGCATCGTGCGACGTGAGCGGCAAGCCGTTCGATCCGACCCGCACGCTGATCGGCTGGAACGGCAGCGCGTGGAAGGGCGCCGACGTGCCGGACTTCAAGGCGGACGAACCGCCCGAGACCGGGATGGGGCCGTTCATCATGAACCCGGAAGGCGTCGCGCGCTTCTTCGCCCGCGCGGGGATGAACGAAGGTCCGTTCCCCGAGCACTACGAACCGTTCGAGACCCCGCTCGCCGCGAACCCGCTGCACCCGGATAACCCGCAGGCGCTGAACAATCCGGCCGCCCGCGTGTTCCCGGGCGACCGCGCGTCGTTCGGCAAGGTGTCCGAGTTCCCGCACGTCGCGACGACGTACCGGCTGACCGAGCATTTCCATTACTGGACCAAGCATGCGCGGCTGAACTCGATCATCCAGCCCGAGCAATTCGTCGAGATCGGCGAAGACCTCGCGAAGGAAGTCGGCGTCGCGCACGGCGATCGCGTGAAGGTGTCGTCCAAGCGCGGCTACATCGTCGCGGTTGCGCTCGTCACGAAGCGGATCAAGCCGCTGACGATCGAGGGCAAGAAGGTCCAGACGGTCGGCGTCCCGTTGCACTGGGGCTTCAAGGGTCTGACGAAGCCCGGCTATCTCGCCAATACCCTGACTCCGTCCGTAGGCGACGGCAACTCGTACACACCGGAATTCAAGTCGTTCCTGGTGAAGGTCGAAAAGGCGTAAGGGGAAAGAGATGGCATTGCAATCGCTGGATATCAAGCGCGTCTCGGCCACCACGACGCCGCCGGCCACGGCGCGCGAACCGGTGACTGGGAGCGTCGCGAAGCTGATCGACGTATCGAAGTGCATCGGCTGCAAGGCGTGCCAGACGGCATGCATGGAGTGGAACGACCTGCGCGACGAAGTCGGCACCAACGTCGGCGTGTACGACAACCCGGCGGACCTGACCGAGCACTCGTGGACGGTGATGCGGTTCTCCGAATACGAGAACCCGGCCGGCGACCTCGAATGGCTGATCCGCAAGGACGGCTGCATGCACTGCGAGGATCCGGGCTGCCTGAAGGCATGCCCGTCGCCGGGCGCGATCGTGCAGTACAACAACGGGATCGTCGATTTCCACGAGGAGAACTGCATCGGTTGCGGCTATTGCGTGACCGGCTGCCCGTTCAATGTTCCGAGGATTTCGAAGAAGGATCATCGCGCGTACAAGTGCACGCTCTGTTCCGACCGCGTCGCGGTCGGCCAGGAACCGGCCTGCGTGAAGACCTGCCCGACCGGCGCGATCGTGTTCGGCACCAAGGAGGACATGAAGCAGCACGCGGCCGAGCGGATCGAGGACCTGAAGGAGCGCGGCTTCGAGCATGCGGGGCTGTACGACCCGCAGGGCGTCGGCGGCACGCACGTGATGTACGTGCTGCACCACGCGGACAAACCATCGCTGTACCACGGGCTGCCCGACAATCCGTCGATCAGCCCGATGGTGAGGCTGTGGAAGGGGATCGCGAAGCCGCTCGCGGTCGCCGGCATCGCGCTGACCGCGCTCGCCGGATTCTTCCACTACATCCGGGTCGGTCCGAACGAGGTCAGCGCGGAAGACGAGGCCGCCGCCCGCGACGAGGCGCGACGCATCGAGGAGGACGCAAAATGAAGCACGACGACCCCAACCTGATCGTCCGCTACACGGCGAACGAGCGCACGAACCACTGGATCACCGCGATCACCTTCGTGCTGCTCGCGCTGTCCGGGCTCGCGCTGTTCCATCCGTCGATGTTCTGGCTCACCGCGCTGTTCGGCGGCGGCCAGTGGACACGGATCCTGCATCCGTTCGTCGGCCTCGTGATGTTCGTGTCGTTCGCGATTCTCGTGGTGCGCTTCTGGCACCACAACGTGCTCGACGCGGACGATCGGCAGTGGCTGAGGCAGATCGACGACGTGGTGACCAACCGGGAAGACAGGCTGCCGCCCGTCGGGCGCTATAACGCCGGACAGAAGCTGCTATTCTTCACGTTGGTGGCGTGCCTGCTGCTGCTCCTGCTGTCGGGGATCGTGATCTGGCGGCGCTACTTCTCGTTCTACTTCCCGATCGGGGTGATCCGCGCGGCCGCTGTCGTGCATGCCGTGGCGGCCTTCGTGCTGATCGTGAGCATCATCGTGCACATTTACGCGGCGTTGTGGGTGAAGGGTTCGATCGGCGCGATGGTGCGCGGCACCGTCACGCTGGGCTGGGCCCGCAAGCATCACCCGAAGTGGTTCCGTGAAAGCGTGAAATAACGCACCGGAGCGGAACGGTTCGCCCATTGCGGCGTACCGTTTCGCCACCCGCCGGAATCGCCAGAAGCGCCGATTCGTCGGCGCTTGTTTGGGGGCGGTTTGCGCATGGAACGCGCATGCGAATGCCCGAAATCGCGCGCAGGGCAAGAAGTGAGGAGCGCCGTTTGGCCGAGCCAAACAAGCGACGAGGGACGCCGCCCTGTGAGCGATTTCGGGCATTCCCCTAAAATAGATTATTGGTCACGGGTTGCCACGAGAAGGGCCGCTCGCCACGTTGCACTCCTTGCGAATACGTCAGTATTCGCGGCGTCGCGCGCCTCGCGAGCGGCCCTTCTCGTGGCAACGCATGCGCGTTCCATGCGCAAACAGCCCCCTTGGAAGACATATTTGTGACACAACGCATTCTCGAACCGACCGAGATCTCGGCGCTCGATCATTCGGCCATTCCGCGCTTCCGTCTGCCGGAGCGCGCCACGGTGTTTTCGGCGCGCGCCGCGCGGCTGCGCAAGCTGGCCGACCTGAATCCGATCAGCGGCTACCTGCGGCTGATGGCTACGGTCGCCGACGCACAGCATCCGACGCTGCAGACGCTCGAGCTGCCGCTGCCGTCGAAGGAAGCGATCGCGCGTGCGCAGCAGCATTCGATGCCGCTCGTGCCGGCGCTCGGCGGCGAGCGCGATCCGCGCTGGCGCGCAGTGCTGTATGAATTGCTCGACCGCGTCGAAGGCGCCGGGCTCGTCAACCCGCAGCTCGCGAAGCTGCTCGATCGGCTGCGCCTGACGGCGCCCGCCGAACTCGATGCGCAGGCCGAGGCGATTCTCGCGCTGCGCTTCGCCGAGGTCGACCCGGCCACCGCGCCGTTCCTGATGGCCGCGCTGCAGGTGGTCTGGACCGATCTCGCGAGCCGCATCACGCCGGCCGACATCCCGTATCTCGACCAGCCGGGGCTGTGCCCCGTGTGCGGCACGCATCCGGTCGCGAGCGTCGTGCGCGTCGGCGGGCAGTTCCAGGGCTACCGTTTCCTGCAGTGCGGGCTGTGCACGACCGAGTGGCACATGGTGCGAACGAAATGTTCGCACTGCGACTCGACCAAGGGCATCGCTTACCACGGGATCGAGGGCGGCAGCGAAGCCGTGAAGGCCGAGTCGTGCGACGAATGCAAGACTTATCGCAAGATCGGCTATCAGGAGAAGGACTACGAGTTCGAGCCGCTCGCGGACGATCTTGCGAGCCTCACGCTCGACCTGCTGATGAATGAAGCCGGCTACCAGCGCAGTTCGCCGAACCCGCTGCTGTGGCCGGACATGTCGCGCGAAGCGGATTGACGGCCGGCAGCCGGGGCGGGCGCGCGAGCACCGGCGCCGGCCGCCAGCCCCGCATGGAAATGGAGCCACCCCTACGTGAGCGAACCGGGTTTGAATGAACTGAATGCCGTCCTCGCGCGCGTACCGTCGGTCGAGCGCGTGCTGTCGTCGGCGCCGCTGCAGCCGCTGCTCGCCGACTATGGCCGCACGCGCGTGCTGAACGCGGTGCGCGCCGAACTCGAACGCTGGCGTACCGCCGCGCAGCAGGATCCGGCGGCGGCCGAGCCGCTCGACGAGCCGCGCATCGCGGCAGCCGTCGCCCGCACACTGGCCGCGCAGAGCACGGGTGCCGTGCGCGCCGTGTTCAACCTGACGGGCACCGTGCTGCACACCAATCTCGGGCGCGCGCTGTTGCCCGACGACGCGGTGCGTGCGGTGGTCGACGCGCTCACCCAGCCCGTGAACCTCGAATTCGATCTCGCCACCGGCCGCCGCGGCGACCGCGACGATCTGATCGACGATCTGCTGTGCGAACTGACCGGCGCGCAAGCCGCGACCGTTGTCAACAACAATGCGGCGGCCGTGCTGCTGACGCTGTCGGCGCTGGCAACGAAGAAGGAAGTCGTCGTGTCGCGCGGCGAACTGGTCGAGATCGGCGGCGCATTCCGCATTCCGGACATCATGAGCCGGGCGGGCGCGAAGCTGCATGAAGTCGGCACGACCAACCGCACCCATCTGCGCGACTATGCGGATGCCATCGGCCCGCGCACGGCGATGCTGATGAAGGTGCACTGCAGCAATTACGCGATCAGCGGCTTCACGAAGGAAGTGACGCTGCCCGAACTCGTGCCGCTTGCGCGCGAGCGCGGGCTGCCGGTGGCGGTCGATCTCGGCAGCGGCACGCTCGCCGATCTGTCGCAATGGGGCCTGCCGCACGAGACGACCGTGCAGGAAACCGTCGCGGCCGGCGCGGACCTCGTCACGTTCAGCGGCGACAAGCTGCTCGGCGGGCCGCAGGCCGGCCTGATCGTCGGCGATCGCGCGCTCGTCGCGAAGATCAAGAAACATCCGCTCAAGCGCGCGCTGCGCGTGGGCAAGCTGACGCTCGCCGCGCTCGAACCCGTGCTGCGGCTCTACCAGGCGCCGGAATTCCTGTGCGAGCGGCTCACGACGCTGCGGCTGCTGACGCGGCCGCAACGTGACATCGCCGAGGCGGCCGAGCGCGTGCGTCCGGCGTTGCAGGCCGCGCTCGGCAGCGGCTTCGACGTGCGCGTCGAGCCGATGTTCAGCCAGATCGGCAGCGGTGCGCTGCCGCTCGACCAGTTGCCGAGCGTCGGGCTCGTCGTGCGCACGCCGGACGGCAAGCGCGGCGGCCGTGCGCTCGCGCAGCTCGAGAAGCGGCTGCGCGAATGGCCGCGTCCGGTGATCGGCCGCGTGGCCGACAATGCGCTGCGGCTCGACCTGCGCTGCCTCGAAGCGGCCGACGAAGCGACCTTCGTCGCGCAATGCGTGCGGATCGCCGGGCCCGCTGCATGATCGTCGGTACTGCAGGACATATCGATCACGGCAAGACGACGCTCGTGCGGGCGCTGACGGGCGTCGATACCGACCGCTTGAAGGAAGAGAAGGCGCGCGGCATCTCGATCGAACTCGGCTATGCGTATACGCCGCTCGAGAACGGCGACGTGCTCGGCCTGATCGACGTGCCGGGCCACGAGAAGCTGGTTCATACGATGGCGGCCGGCGCGTGCGGAATCGACTTCGCGCTGCTCGTGATCGCCGCCGACGACGGCGTGATGCCGCAGACCCGCGAGCATCTCGCGATCCTGCAACTGCTCGGGCTCACGCATGGGGCGGTCGCGCTGACGAAGTCCGATCGCGTCGAGCCCGCGCGCCTGGCGGCGGTGCGCGCCGAGATCTCCGCATGGCTGCACGGCTCGACGCTCGATGGCGCGCCGATCTTCGAAACCTGCGCGACGCGCGACGACGATCCGGGCGTCGCCGCATTGAAGCGTTTTCTCGCGGATGCGGCGCTCGCGTGGCGTGCGCGCCGCGACGACGGCCTGTTCCGGCTCGCGGTCGATCGCGTGTTTACGCTCGCCGGGCAGGGCACCGTCGTGACGGGCACCGCGTTCGCGGGCCGCGTGGCGACCGGCGACACGCTCGCGGTCGTGCGCACCGGCGGGGCGGCGCGCGTGCGCAGCATTCATGCGCAGAACCGACCGGTCGACGCAGGCCGCGCGGGCGAGCGTTGCGCGCTGAACCTGGCCGGCGTCGACAAGGCGGACGTCGAACGTGGCGATACCGTCGCGGATGCGCGGCTCGTCGCGACGTCGCCGCGGCTTGACGTTGAACTGACGCTGCTGGCTGACGCGGGGCTCACGCTGACGCACTGGGCGCCGCTGCACGTGCATCTCGGCACGCTGCATCGCGTCGCGCACGTCGCGCTGCTCGACGGCGATACGCTCGCGGCCGGCCAGAAGATGCGCGTGCAACTGGTGTTCGACGAACCCGTGTTCGCGCTGCCGGGTGATCGCTTCATCGTTCGCAATCCGCAAGCGACGCGCACCGTCGGCGGCGGCCGCGTGCTCGACCCGTTCGGTCCCGCGCGCAAGCGCCGCACGCCTGCGCGCCGCGCATGGCTCGACGCACTGGCGTCGTGGCTCGACGAAGGGCGGCTCGATGCGCTGCTTGCGCAGGCGCCGCTCGGTATCGCCCGAACGATGCTCACGCACCTGAGCGGGTTTGCGCCCGACGTGCTCGCATTGCCGGACGATGCGCTGGCGATTGGCCAGCGCGACGCCGCGTCGAACGAAGGCACGGTGATGGCGCGGGCGCACTGGCTTGCGCTGCAGGCGCGCACCATCGACACGCTGCGCGCGTATCACGAGCGCGTACCGGACGAGCTGGGGCTCGACGCGGCACGCCTGCGGCGGATGGTGGCGCCGCTCGTCGGCGATGCGCTGTGGCGCGCGCTCGTCGATGCGCTCGTGGACGGCGGGGAGGTCGCGCGTAGCGGGCCCTGGCTGCATCTGCCGTCGCATTCGGTGAGTTTCGATGCGCGCGAGGAAGCGCTGGCGCGGCAACTGCTGCCGCTGATCCACGCCGGCCGCTTCGATCCGCCGTGGGTCCGCGATCTGGCGCGCGATACGGGTGCGGCGGAAGAGGCCGTGCGTGCGCTGCTGCGCAAGCTCGCGCGGCGCGGCGACGTGCATCAGGTCGTGCGTGACCTGTTCTATCACGCGGACGTCGTGCGCGAGCTGGCCGGGCTGGTTGCGCATCTCGCGCCGACGCGCGGCGGCGGCCTCGATGCGGCGACGTTTCGCGACGCGACCGGGCTCGGCCGCAAGCGTGCGATCCAGATTCTCGAGTTCTTCGATCGGGTTGGGTATACTCGCTTCCACCGCGATCTCCACTTCCTGCGGCCTGACAGCGGTTGGGTGAGTATTCAGGCGTAGGCGCTCGGCGTTCTTCTCGCTCTTTTTGATTCTTTTCTCATCGGAAGGCATTCGTATCCGGTGGTACGGCTGGACTTCAAATCCAGTTGGGGGTGTCAGTCACTCCCGGGTCGGTTCGACTCCGGCTGCCTTCCGCCACAATGGTTTCAGGCGATTTTCGGTTAGTCATGCGGAGCCGCGTAACGTCATGGGGTGTGGGTTTTTCTGCCCGATTTTTGTAACGGCTCAAGATCGTCCGGTCTTCTTGATGGCTTCCGCGAGCCGATCGGCACCAGGTGTGCGTATCGCTTGGTAGACGTAGTCGTCTTGTGCGCCAGCACGCCGGCGACAGTGTAGAGGTGTATTCCGGCGTTGATCATTTCTGACGCGGCGCTATGCCGCAGATCCCCCTAGATGGCCGAATTTCCGGCGAGCCTTGATCCACTCTTCCTTGATTTTCCATGCCGGCTCGGTGAATCGCACGCATCGGGCTATGACCGCGATCCGTGGATGGATGGGAATTAGCCGCGGCCGCCCGTTCTTTGTCGTGCCGAGAGAGAACCCGTCCTTGGTCGGGAGCGCGCGCAGGATTTCGCTCATGCGCATCCCGGAGTAGAACGCGGTCCGGATGGCTGCTCGGGTTCGGCGGTGCGAGCAAGCTTTCGCGATCTCCAACATTTCGCGGCGCCCTTTGTAGACGTGGCGTTCGTTGCCCTGCTTCGGAATGACCATTTTCGCCGTCTGGTCGTACTCGATCTTGCCGATCTCGTGCGCATATTTGATAGCCGCTCGAAGATAGCCGAGTGTGTTCGGGCTATTCGTGGAAAGCAGAAATCCTGGCAAAACGCGACCATGCGGTCTCGTTCAGCCTCGAAGAAGAGTTGCAAAAGCGGGGCGTTAGATACACCAAAGCAACCGTGCCGTTCGGCTCTCATGTTGTGGAGGACGGACTTTTGATTACAGGCCAAAATCCACGCAGTGCCAAAGATGTCGGAAAGGTCGCAGTGAAGAGGCTTCGGGAGACGTTCCAATGATCTGAGGGGGCCAGCGAAGGCGCGCGACACATGCCTGCTGCTGTTTGCCTATGCGATCGGGCGGCGGCGCGCCGAGTTCGCCGTGGCGACCAGGAGCACGGGCACGGGCCAGGGCAGGCCGTGCTAGCGGAACGCCCGCATCTGCCCCGTCATCATCTGCAGCATCTTGTTGGCGGCCACCGAGAGCTTGCGGCCCACGCGCGTGACCATGTGCGCCTCGGCGTTCTCGAGGATTGGATGTGCGATCTCGATCGCGAACAGCTCCTTGGCCTGCAGTTCGGCCGCCACCGCGAAGGCTGGCATTACCGAGATTCCGAGTCCCGATCTCACGAACTCCTTCAGGATCGCGAAAGAATTGGTGGTGACGATCGGCGTGAGCCGCACGCGCTCGGCGTATTCCACGGCCTCCATCATCTGCCGCGTGCCGTAGGACGGGTGAGTGGCCGCCAGCGGGTGGGTGGCGAGCTGCTGCACCGTCAGCACCTTGTGGCTGCGGCGCGGGAAGTCGGGGCCGACGATCGCCATCATCGGCTGCCGCTTCGAGGCGCGCGACACCAGCTTGGGCTCGGCGGGCGGGTTGTAGACCAGGCCGATCTCGCCCTCGTCGTTCGAGATTTTGCGGATCACGTCATTGGTGCTGCCCACGTCGAGGTTGACGCGGATCCCGGGGAACTGCCGGCAGAACTGCTGCATTGGCCCCGCCAGCAGGTCCGAGACGAAGCCCTCGCCGAGCACCAGGCTGACCTCGCCGGTCTTGAGGCCGCGCAGTTCCTGCAGGCGCGAGATCAGGTCGTCGCGGTGCGCGAGCTGCTCGCGGAAATACTCGATCACGCAGCGTCCCGCCTCGGTGGGCGTCACGCCGCGCGCGTGGCGCTCCACCAGAGTGGCGTCGAGCTCCTTCTCCAGCAGCCCGATCTGGCGGCTCACGGCCGAGGGCGCCACGTCGAGCCAGTCGGCCGCGGCGCGGATCGTGCCGCAGCGCACGGCCTCGTAGAAATAGACGATCCGGCTTTCGGTAAGGGTATCGCTCATGATCCGTGTGTTCTAAAAAAGAGAACAATATCAATATTGGCGTTGATTGATTATACGGGGCGCCGGACCGAACATCGTTGGCATGCAAGGCGGGCGCAAGCTGGCGCACCGGCCTCGAACCAACAGCTATCAGGAGTCGTCGGATGAAAACGGTGGGCGTGATCGGTCTGGGCAACATGGGGCGCGGCATGGCGGGTTCGCTGCGGCGCGGCGACTATACGGTGCTCGGCTATGACGCGGCGCCCGGCGTGGCGCTCGCGCTGGCCGGGCAGGCGGTGCTGTCGGCGCGCGATTCGGTGGCCGAGATCGCGCGCGACGCCGACGTGCTGCTGCTGTCGCTGCCGACCTCGGCGGTGGTCGAGGCGGTGGTGCTGGGCGCGGGCGGCGTGCTTGAGAACGCGAGACCGGGCACCATCGTGATCGACACCACCACGGCCGATCCGGACAGCACGCGGCGCGTGGCGGCGGCCCTGGCCGAGCGCGGCATCGGGTTCGTCGACGGCCCGGTGAGCGGCGGCCCGAAGGGCGCGGCCACCGCCACCATGACCATGGTGCTGGGCGGCTCGGACAGCGATATCGCGGCCATCGAGCCGATCCTCGCGGCGATCAGCGCCAAGCGCGTGCATGTGGGCCCGGTGGGCGCCGGCCACGTCACCAAGCTGCTCAACAACCTGCTGACCGGCGTGCACCTGCTGGCCGCCAGCGAGGCGGTGCGCACCGCGCGCGCGGCCGGTGTCGATCCGGAAAAGCTGGTCGAGGCGCTCAACGGCGGCTCCGGCCGCAACAGCGCGACGCTGACCAACTACCCGACCTGGATCTTCAACGGCAAGTTCGATTCCGGTTTCACCATGAAGCTGATGCGCAAGGACGTGCGGCTCGCGCTGGGCCTGCTCGACCAGTTCGGCAGCGTCGCGCCGGTGGCGCGCGAGGCGGCGCGCGTGTGGGCCGCCAGCGAGGTATCCGTCGCCGACGGCGAGGACTTCAACCGCATCGTCGACTTCCTCGACCCTGCCTGAGGCCGGGCAGCCCGCACCACGATCCCGCTCGACTCACCTGTACGGAAATCTGACATGACCCAGCACGCAGACCAGTTGCTTGCCGCCTTCGCCCATTTCTTCCCCGGTGCCGCCGCGATCGGCTCGTATATCGACGGCGAGCTCGTCGCCGGCCAGGGCGACACGATCCAGCTTTACGATGCGGCGACGGGCGAGATCACGCTCGCCTATCGCGACGCCGGCGCAGCCGTGATCGACCATGCCGCCGAAAGCGCACGCCGCGCGCAGCGCGAATGGTGGGCGCTCACGCATGCCGCGCGCGGCCGCGTGATGCAGGAGGTGGCGCGCGCGATCCGCGCCGAGGCCGAGGCGATCGCGCGGCTGGAGGCGTTGGGCTCGGGCAAGCCGATCCGCGACTGCCGGGGCGAGGTGGCCAAGGTCGCCGAGATGTTCGAGTACTACGCGGGCTGGACCGACAAGTTCTACGGCAGTGTGATCCCGGTGCCGACCTCGCACCTCAACTACACGCGCCGCGAGCCGGCCGGCGTGGTGCTGCAGATCACGCCCTGGAACGCACCGGTGTTCACCTGCGGCTGGCAGGTGGCGCCCGCCGTGGCGATGGGCAATGGCGTGCTGCTCAAGCCCTCGGAGCTGACGCCCTTCACCTCGCTGGCGGTCGCCCGGCTCGGCGAGGGGGCCGGGCTGCCGCGCGGCCTGGTCAACGTGCTGGCCGGCTTCGGTCACACCGCCGGGCAGGCCGCGATCGCGCATCGCGTGGTCAGCAAGGTGGTGTTCGTCGGCTCGCCGGCCACCGGCGCGCGCATCGCCGAGGCCGCCGCGCGCCGCGTGCTGCCCTGCGTGCTGGAGCTGGGCGGCAAGTCGGCCAATATCGTGTTCGCCGATGCCGACCTCAAGCGCGCCGCGCTGACTGCCCAGGCGGCGATCTTCGCCGGCGCGGGCCAGAGTTGCGTGGCCGGCTCGCGCCTGCTGGTGCAGCGCGCCGTCTACGACGAATTCGTCGCGATGGTGGCTGCCGGGGCGAAGAAGATCCGTGTCGGCGCGCCGCTCGACGATGCGACCGAGGTGGGCCCGATCAACAATCGCAAGCAGTACGACCACGTGATGTCGATGATCGCGCAGGGCGTGGCGGATGGCGCCACGCTCGCCTGCGGCTCCGCCGAGCGCGTCGGGGAGGGCCGCGGCGGCTACTTCGTGGCGCCCACCGTGCTGGCCGGCGTGTCGAACGCGATGGAGGTGGCGCGCACCGAGATCTTCGGGCCGGTGGTGGCCGCCATCCCGTTCGACACCGAGGAGGAGGCGATCGCGATCGCCAACGACACCGACTTCGGGCTGGCCGGCGCGGCCTGGACCACCGACGTGGCGCGCGCGCATCGCGTGGCCGCGCAGGTGAATGCCGGCACCTTCTGGGTCAACGGCTACAAGACCATCAACGTGGCCTCCCCGTTCGGCGGCTACGGCATGAGCGGCTACGGCCGCTCGAGCGGGGTCGAGGCGCTGTACGAATACACGCAGACCAAGAGCGTGTGGGTCGAGACGGCCGAAGCGCCGCCCACCGCGTTCGGTTATCTGTAACCACCGGCCCGCATTCGACGGCAGCCGGGCTTCAAGGGGAGATTCGTCATGGAACACGCACTGGGTATCGAGCGCCGCGAGCTTGGCGGCGCGGCCACCGCCAAGGTCCTGCTTTACGCGGCCGGCATCCTGCTGGTCGCCGAATGGATCGGCTCGTTCACGTTCAAGCTCGGACCGGGCAAGGTCGTGCTGCTGCCGATGATCTGGGCGCTGCTGCTCGGTGCCGCGGTGGGGCTGGCCAGCGCGCGCTGGAACAGCAGCGCGCGCCTGAGCGTGCCCGACCAGTTCTTCGCGGCCGCGATCCTGCAGCCGGCGCTGCTGCTGTTCGTCTCCAAGCTCGGGCTGATGGTGGGCAGCGCGCTGCCCAAGCTGGCGTCGGCGGGCTGGGCGCTGGCCTTCCAGGAATTCGGCCACTTCGTCGGCACCATCCTGCTCGGCCTGCCGCTCGCGTTGCTGCTCGGCATCAAGCGCGAGGCGATCGGCGCGACCTTCTCGGTGGGCCGCGAGCCGAGCCTGGCGATCATCGGCGAAAAGTACGGCATGGATTCGGCCGAGGGCCGCGGCGTGCTGGCCGAGTACCTGACCGGCACCGTGTTCGGTGCGGTGTTCATCGCCGTGTTCGCGGGTTTCGTGAGCAGCCTCGGCATCTTCGATCCGCTCGCGCTCGCGATGGGTTCGGGCGTCGGCTCGGGCAGCATGATGGCGGCCGCCTCGGGCGCGATCGCCGCGCAGCAGGACCCGGAGACGGCGAAATCGGTGCTCGCGTTCGCCGCGGCCAGCAACCTGATCACCACCACCATCGGTACCTACTTCACGCTGTTCATCTCGCTGCCGCTCGCGGTCTGGGGCTATCGCGTGCTGGAGCCGCTGATCGGCCGCACCACCAACGCATCGGCGCAGCCAGAGGGGGCCAGCCCGTCGCTGGGTGAAGTGCGGACCGAGGCGCCCGCGCTCGGCTACCGCGGCAAGCTGCTCGCCTGGATCGTGACGGCCGCGATGGCGCTGGTGTGCGACTGGATCGCCCACGGCACCACACCGCTGGCGGGACTGCCGGGAATCGTGATCATGGTGGGCGCGACGATCGTCGGCGATGCGCTGGCGCGCGTGACGGGGCGGCGGATTCCGGCGGTCTGCTGGGTATCGGTGGTGGCGATGTTCCTGACCTCGCCGTGGTCCCCGTGGGCTTCGCAGATCGCCGCGCTCAGCTCGCACAACGATTTCCTCGGGGTGACCACGCCGATGCTGGTGTTCGCGGGGCTGTCGATTGCCAAGGACATCCCGGCCTTCCGCCGGCTCGGCTGGCGCATCGTGCTGGTGTCCTTCGTGGCCAATGCCGGCACCTTCATCGGCGCGACCCTGGTGGCGCAGCTGTTCCATATCTGATGCCGCGTGGCACGGCGGCGGGCGGCATGGACCGGCCCGCCGTCGCGCCGCGACGACCGACAAAAGCGCTCGCATCCGCATGAAACTGATCGATTCCATCGTCGCGCACGCCGACGAACTGACGGCGATACGCCGCGATATCCATGCCCATCCCGAGGTCGGCTACGACGTGTTCCGCACCGCCGAACTCGTTGCCGAGCGGCTCGAGCAATGGGGTTATGCCGTCACGCGCGGCGTCGGCCGCACCGGCGTGGTCGGCACCTTGAAGCGCGGAAGTAGCTCGCGTGCGATCGGCCTGCGCGCCGACATGGATGCGTTGCCCGTGCAGGAAGCCAACACCTTCGCGCATCGTTCGACGGTGCCCGGCGCGATGCATGCGTGCGGCCACGACGGGCACACCGCCATGCTGCTGGGGGCCGCGCGCCATCTGGCGCGGCATGGCGAGTTCGACGGCACCGTGCAGTTGTTCTTCCAGCCGGCCGAGGAGTCGGGCGGTGGCGCGCGCGCGATGATCGAGGACGGCCTGTTCGAGCGTTTCCCGGTGGATGCCGTGTTCGGGCTGCACAACTGGCCCGGCATCGCGGCCGGCGATTTCGCGGTGCGGCCGGGGCCGCTGATGGCCTCGACCAGCCTGTTCCGGATCAACTTGCGCGGTGCCGGCTGCCACGCGGCCATGCCGCACCTGGGCCGCGATCCGGTGTTCGCGGCGGGGCAGGTGCTGAGCGCCCTGCAGGGGATCGTCACGCGCAACCGAAATCCGATCGACGGCGCGGTGCTGTCGGTCACGCAGGTGCATGCGGGTGAGGCGATGAACGTGGTACCGACCGATGCCTGGCTCGGCGGCACGGTGCGGACCTTCTCCGATGCGACGCTCGACCTGATCGAGACGCGCATGCGCGCCGTGGTGGCCGCGACGGCCGCGGCCTTCGATTGCGAGAGCGAGGTGGATTTCCAGCGCCAGTATCCGGCTACCGTGAACGACGCCGAGCAGACAGCGGTGGCGGTGACGGTGATGCGCGAGCTGGTCGGCGACGCGCATGTGAACGCAGCCGTCGATCCGACCATGGCGGCGGAGGATTTCTCGTTCATGCTGCGAGAGAAGCCGGGTTGTTATGCGTTTCTCGGGAATGGGGTAGGCGATCACCGCGTGCATGGGCACGGCGGCGGGCCGTGCCTGCTGCATAACGCCAGTTATGACTTCAACGATGCGTTGCTGCCGGTGGGGGCGAGTTATTTCGTGAGGTTGGTGGAGCGGGTTTTGTGGCGGTAGGGACGCGGCGCTGACTTTTCGGTTCAGATCGCAATGAGCGAGCTGTCGTGCCAGATGCCGACAATGACCTACGATTAGGGATCGCGCACGACGAGCTGCGCCCGTTGCAGGAGATCGTCTCCATGGCCGTCGACCGATCCATCAGGTGTGCAAAACTCTGATGCCAAGCCGAGCGTAGCCTGCGTTTCAGGAGGCGACGCGCGACGGCGCGAGTGTTGCGTGGGGCGAAACACAGGTATGAAAGCGCCGCGCTGGGCGTGTTCCACTTCTGGCGCGGCCTCGCGAGCGATCGGCAGGCAACGTTCGAGCCACAGTTGGTCGGCAAGTATCCACGCCCGCTGCCGGGCTTCGATGACCACGTCATCAGCATGTATGCACGCGGCATGAGCGTTCGCGAGATTCAGGGCCATCTGCTGGAACTGTATGGGCTGCAGGTGTCGCCCGACCTGATTTCGACGGTCACCGACGAGGTGCGGGTCGACGTCGAGCAATGGCAGCAACGCCCGCTCGAGGCCATGAATCCGATCGTGTACTTTGACGCACTGCGGTTGAAGATCCGCGACGAAGGCACGGTCAAGAACAAGGCGGTTTATCTGGCGCTGGGCCGTCGCGGCCATGTGGCAGCGCTTTTTCGCCTATCCGCCCGAGGTGCGTCGAATCGTATATACGACCAACGCCATCGAGAGCATGCACATGCAGTTGCGCAAGATCGTGAAGAATCCGGCCACTTCCCGAGCGACGAAGCCGCCAGCAAACTGCTGTACTTGGCCTTGCGCAACATCGAAAAGGATTGGAAGATGCCGCCTATCACTTGGCGGCAAGCAGTCAATCAGTTCGCCATTCTGTTCGGCGAGCGATTCACCGCCGCCATGCGCTGAGATTTTTAACCGGCCTCACCACACAAAATTCCTGACACGTCCTTCCGAACGCATCGACGTTTGGAGCTCACGTTGTACCAAGGCGTCGAGCTTATAGGTAGACTAGCGCCTTTCCCATGATTCGACCAGACTCGAGGCGTTCGTGTGCATCGGCAATCTGCTCCAAGGGTACTGTCATGCCGATTCGTGGGGCATATGCTCCGGCTTCGAGGCATGCGTTGACATCTTTGATAGCTGACTGCTTCGCCTCATCGGGCACCCGATAGATATAGACGAAACGCAATACGCAACCGTGCATCATGGCTTTCAGCAGTGGAACGGACAGTTCATCTATTGAGCTGGTCGTTGCGTATGAACTGATCACTCCGCCTTGAGACAGGCATGCAATGTCAATGTCG
Source organism: Burkholderia sp. SIMBA_062 (assembly GCF_046534765.1). Taxonomy (NCBI): domain Bacteria; kingdom Pseudomonadati; phylum Pseudomonadota; class Betaproteobacteria; order Burkholderiales; family Burkholderiaceae; genus Burkholderia; species Burkholderia sp. SIMBA_062. The sequence continues at coordinate 161 of NZ_JAWRYD010000008.1, read as the reverse complement.
AGATTGGATTTCACATCGACATCAACGATGAGGTCCACGCCACGGCCACCCGTCGCTTCGACAATGAGGTCGGCGACATGATCTGCGGTTCGGTCTACGATCTGGTCTGCGCCATTTTCCCTCGCGATGGTTACCTGTTCGGCATTCGTCACTGATGCAAT
>NZ_JAWRYD010000089.1:0-1104 GCF_046534765.1 Burkholderia sp. SIMBA_062 | reverse complement strand
TCAAATCTGAAGTGCAACACTTTCGTCATCCGTTAATGTCCGCGAATGGCAAAGAAAACGTACCAACAACTGCAACCTGAAGAACGTATGCGAATCGATTTCTGGCGGGCCGAAGGCTTGAGCGTGCAGGCGATCGCCCGCAAGCTCAATCGCTCGCCGTCGACAGTGAGCCGAGAACTGGCTCGCCAATACACAATCGAACGGTCTGTACTGTCCGCTTGTTGCGCAAGCGTCCCGCAACACCCGACGGCAGACGGCCCGCCCCGCGCCGAAGCTCGCACCGGATTCGGTGCTGTGGGGCGTCGTATGCGAATTCTTGCGCGAAGAACAGTGGTCGCCCCAAGAGATCGCAGCTACCCTGAGACGCGTGTTCCCTGACGATCCGAGCCTGCATGTGTCTCACGAAACGATTTACAACGCCATCTATGCTCAGCCTCGCGGCGAACTGCGCCGTGAACTGATCGCCTGTCTGCGCCAGCATCACAACAAGCGCTTGCCACGTTCGCGCGGCACGGATCGACGCGGGGGCATCCCCGATATGGTCAGCATCCACGTGCGCCCGCCTGAAGTCGATGATCGACTCATGCCCGGACACTGGGAGGGCGATCTCATCAAGGGTGCCGAGAACAAATCGTCGATAGCCGTGTTGGTCGAACGCATGAGCCGCGCGGTGCTGCTGGCCAAGATGCCGGACGCGACTGCCGTGTCGGCGCTGTCGGCCTTCACGACCAAATCGCAATCGATCGTCGAGCCGTTGCGCCAGACGCTGACTTACGATCAAGGTCGCGAGATGGCACGCCACGCCGAACTGACGGCCGCAACCAACGTGCGCGTCTACTTCTGCGATCCGCATAGCCCTTGGCAGCACGGCACTTGCGAAAACACCAACGGCCTGCTGCGGCAGTACCTGCCCAAGGGAACCGATCTGTCTGTCTACTCTCAAGAAGACCTCGACGCCATTGCCGACAAACTCAACACTCGACCGCGCGCCACGCTGAACTGGTACACGCCTCTAGAAATCCTTGCTCAGATCCTGGCTAACCTCACGGGCCGGGCACCCGTTCACTAACCCGCGAGGTGTTGCACTTCGCTCTTGAAACCGCC
>NZ_JAWRYD010000222.1:0-277 GCF_046534765.1 Burkholderia sp. SIMBA_062 | reverse complement strand
GAGCATCGCCGCCATTCCGATGTTTCTGCAGTTCGTGGACTGTGCCCTCAGCGACCTGCGCCGAGACAGATCCAAGCCGGGTGCCTGGTTGGGTACCTTGTTGTGGCAGGCCACGCTCGTGCGAATGTACTTTGGCTTGAACGAGCTTTGCCACAGCGCGGAAAAGATCTTCGCTGGCATGGGCTGGTTCCATAAGCTCGAAGCGGGCTTCCAGGGTTTTGGCCTGGGTGAACTGGCTGCGGCATTCGTGGTACTGGGTGGTTTGATCGAGTTCGCC
>NZ_JAWRYD010000087.1:0-1206 GCF_046534765.1 Burkholderia sp. SIMBA_062 | reverse complement strand
TCCTGTCGTTGAGGACCCGGCTAGGCTGGCGGGGTTGCCTTACTGGTTAGCAGAATGAATCACCGATACGCGAGCGAACGTGAAGCGACTGCTGCTGCAAAACGTCTGCGACCTGAGCAACAACATGAATGGTCTTCGGTTTCCGTGTTTCGTAAAGTCTGGAAACGCGGAAGTCAGCGCCCTGCACCATTATGTTCCGGATCTGCATCGCAGGATGCTGCTGGCTACCCTGTGGAACACCTACATCTGTATTAACGAAGCGCTGGCATTGACCCTGAGTGATTTTTCTCTGGTCCCGCCGCATCCATACCGCCAGTTGTTTACCCTCACAACGTTCCAGTAACCGGGCATGTTCATCATCAGTAACCCGTATCGTGAGCATCCTCTCTCGTTTCATCGGTATCATTACCCCCATGAACAGAAATCCCCCTTACACGGAGGCATCAGTGACCAAACAGGAAAAAACCGCCCTTAACATGGCCCGCTTTATCAGAAGCCAGACATTAACGCTTCTGGAGAAACTCAACGAGCTGGACGCGGATGAACAGGCAGACATCTGTGAATCGCTTCACGACCACGCTGATGAGCTTTACCGCAGCTGCCTCGCGCGTTTCGGTGATGACGGTGAAAACCTCTGACACATGCAGCTCCCGGAGACGGTCACAGCTTGTCTGTAAGCGGATGCCGGGAGCAGACAAGCCCGTCAGGGCGCGTCAGCGGGTGTTGGCGGGTGTCGGGGCGCAGCCATGACCCAGTCACGTAGCGATAGCGGAGTGTATACTGGCTTAACTATGCGGCATCAGAGCAGATTGTACTGAGAGTGCACCATTGCGGTGTGAAATACCGCACAGATGCGTAAGGAGAAAATACCGCATCAGGCGCTCTTCCGCTTCCTCGCTCACTGACTCGCTGCGCTCGGTCGTTCGGCTGCGGCGAGCGGTATCAGCTCACTCAAAGGCGGTAATACGGTTATCCACAGAATCAGGGGATAACGCAGGAAAGAACATGTGAGCAAAAGGCCAGCAAAAGGCCAGGAACCGTAAAAAGGCCGCGTTGCTGGCGTTTTTCCATAGGCTCCGCCCCCCTGACGAGCATCACAAAAATCGACGCTCAAGTCAGAGGTGGCGAAACCCGACAGGACTATAAAGATACCAGGCGTTTCCCCCTGGAAGCTCCCTCGTGCGCTCTCCTGTTCCGACCCTGCCG
>NZ_JAWRYD010000221.1:0-277 GCF_046534765.1 Burkholderia sp. SIMBA_062 | reverse complement strand
CCAGTCTCGTAGGCAACCGCCCCTCGCTCCTTATAGGGCCCGGGGATCATCGCTGAACCGGGCAGGCTCATGCCTAGTGCCTCGGCCAGCGAGTTCATCGTCGAGGCGGTGCCCATGGTATTGCAGTGACCCACTGAGGGCGCCGAATCAGCTATCCGCGAAAGGAACTCCGGGTAATCGATATCCCCGGCGGCCAGACGCTTGCGCATCTCCCACACCACAGTTCCGGAGCCGACTCGTTCACGGCCTCGCCAACCATTCAGCATCGGCCCGCCCG
>NZ_JAWRYD010000086.1:0-1322 GCF_046534765.1 Burkholderia sp. SIMBA_062 | reverse complement strand
TGAACCGCACCGGGAATCGTGGAGGCTGGTTGGTTTAAGTTAATGCAGGCACGTCAGCGGTATTTCCGAGTTGCCTGTAGTAGTTTGCCTCAGCCTCAGCGGGCGGAATATAGCCGAGCGGTTCCATCAGCCGATGACGGTTGTACCAGGCCACCCATTCCAGCGTTGCCAGTTCGACGGATTCCCTCGTTTTCCAAGGGGCGCGCCGATGAATCAGTTCCGTCTTGTACAGGCCGTTGATCGTTTCAGCCAGTGCATTGTCGTAGCTGTCGCCCCGGCTGCCAACCGACGGTTCGATGCCAGCCTCGGCCAGCCGTTCGCTGTAGCGAATGCTGACGTATTGGGACCCTCTGTCGGAGTGGTGAATCAACGTTCTGTCCTCGCCCGGCTGGCGGGCGTACAGCGCCTGTTCAAGTGCATCCAGCACGAAGTCCGTGGTCATCGACGAGCTGACGCGCCAGCCAACGATACGACGGGCAAACACGTCGATCACGAATGCCACGTACAGCCAGCCTTGCCAAGTCGAGACATACGTAAAATCCGACACCCAGAGCTGATTTGGTCGATCGGCCTTGAACTGCCGGTTGACCCGGTCCAGCGGGCGCGGCGCGCTCACATCGGGAATCGTCGTGCGAACACGCTTACCGCGAACTGCGCCTCGCAAGCCCTGCAGTTTCATCAGCCGCCCGACCGTGCAGCGTGCCACCGCAATGCCTTCCCGGTTCATCTGTTTCCAGACCTTCGGCACGCCGTAGACCTGCATGTTGGCCTGCCAGACACGCTTGATTTCCGGTTGCAGAAGCTCATCGCGTTTCGCGCGGGCGCAGCGTTTGGACGGATCGCGAAGCTGCGCAGCATGGCGTCGGTAGCCCGACGGGGCAATCCGCAAGACCTTGCAGATCGGCTCGACCCCGAAGGTGTCGCGATGCTGATCAATGAAGGCCTTCAGGACTTGAAACGGCGGTCGAGCTCCGCCTGGGCGAAAAATGCGCTCGCCAGTTTGAGAATCTCGTTGGTCCGGCGCAGTTCCTTGACCTCGCGCTCCAGGGCCTTGATGCGTTCACGCTCGACCGTGCTTACGCCATCGCGCTCCCCGCGATCGACCTCGTCGCGTTTGACCCAATCCAGCAGCGTCTGCGGCGTACAGCCGATCATCGGCGCTATCGATTGGACCGCTGCCCACATCGACGGGTGTTCGCTACGCTGCTCGCGCACCAGGCGCACTGCGCGCTCCCGGACTTCCGGGGAAAACTTGCTTGGCTTCTTGTTCATGGCTCCATTCTCTCAAGAGTTGGAGCCTCCACAAAATCCGGTGCGGTTCA
>NZ_JAWRYD010000220.1:0-277 GCF_046534765.1 Burkholderia sp. SIMBA_062 | reverse complement strand
CGTGCAAGACCGGTGCGGCCGATACGGCGCACTGCCTCACGCCCGCCGAATGGTCGGTGGCGCAGAAAATCTACACGGGCCCGACCGACGCCGCCGGTCATCGCTTCCTGCCGGGCAGCCTCGAACCTGGCTCGGAACTGATGTGGGGCTCGTTCGTGCCGCGCGACGCCAACTCGCGCGTGATGTCCGAATCGCTGTTCGCGAGCATGGTGCCGGTGGTCAATCTCGCGCCGTCGCAGGCCGAATCGAGCGCGACGACGTTCCCGTTCACGACCGC
>NZ_JAWRYD010000219.1:0-277 GCF_046534765.1 Burkholderia sp. SIMBA_062 | reverse complement strand
GAGCGATCCGGACAAGGTGATTGCGGTGAATCGGGCAGCCATCGTGCGCGACAACACGACGCCCTACACCGCCCCAGCGCCGAACGCCGACAAACGCACCGCAACGATCAAGGGCAAGAAGGTCAGCACCCCGGAACAGGGGGCGACGTCCGCGCGTCAGCCGGCCGCGTTCGCGAACTGCGACCCGCTCAACTTCGGGTTGCGCTTCCATCACGTCATCGACGGGGCTAAACAGGACGATACGCATCCGGACATGCCGGTGCGCCGGGATGTTGAG
>NZ_JAWRYD010000085.1:0-1408 GCF_046534765.1 Burkholderia sp. SIMBA_062 | reverse complement strand
TTCTGCGGTTGATTTACGTTTAAACATATGTATATCTCCTTCTTAAAGTTAAACAAAATTATTTCTAGAGGGGAATTGTTATCCGCTCACAATTCCCCTATAGTGAGTCGTATTAATTTCGCGGGATCGAGATCTCGATCCTCTACGCCGGACGCATCGTGGCCGGCATCACCGGCGCCACAGGTGCGGTTGCTGGCGCCTATATCGCCGACATCACCGATGGGGAAGATCGGGCTCGCCACTTCGGGCTCATGAGCGCTTGTTTCGGCGTGGGTATGGTGGCAGGCCCCGTGGCCGGGGGACTGTTGGGCGCCATCTCCTTGCATGCACCATTCCTTGCGGCGGCGGTGCTCAACGGCCTCAACCTACTACTGGGCTGCTTCCTAATGCAGGAGTCGCATAAGGGAGAGCGTCGAGATCCCGGACACCATCGAATGGCGCAAAACCTTTCGCGGTATGGCATGATAGCGCCCGGAAGAGAGTCAATTCAGGGTGGTGAATGTGAAACCAGTAACGTTATACGATGTCGCAGAGTATGCCGGTGTCTCTTATCAGACCGTTTCCCGCGTGGTGAACCAGGCCAGCCACGTTTCTGCGAAAACGCGGGAAAAAGTGGAAGCGGCGATGGCGGAGCTGAATTACATTCCCAACCGCGTGGCACAACAACTGGCGGGCAAACAGTCGTTGCTGATTGGCGTTGCCACCTCCAGTCTGGCCCTGCACGCGCCGTCGCAAATTGTCGCGGCGATTAAATCTCGCGCCGATCAACTGGGTGCCAGCGTGGTGGTGTCGATGGTAGAACGAAGCGGCGTCGAAGCCTGTAAAGCGGCGGTGCACAATCTTCTCGCGCAACGCGTCAGTGGGCTGATCATTAACTATCCGCTGGATGACCAGGATGCCATTGCTGTGGAAGCTGCCTGCACTAATGTTCCGGCGTTATTTCTTGATGTCTCTGACCAGACACCCATCAACAGTATTATTTTCTCCCATGAAGACGGTACGCGACTGGGCGTGGAGCATCTGGTCGCATTGGGTCACCAGCAAATCGCGCTGTTAGCGGGCCCATTAAGTTCTGTCTCGGCGCGTCTGCGTCTGGCTGGCTGGCATAAATATCTCACTCGCAATCAAATTCAGCCGATAGCGGAACGGGAAGGCGACTGGAGTGCCATGTCCGGTTTTCAACAAACCATGCAAATGCTGAATGAGGGCATCGTTCCCACTGCGATGCTGGTTGCCAACGATCAGATGGCGCTGGGCGCAATGCGCGCCATTACCGAGTCCGGGCTGCGCGTTGGTGCGGATATCTCGGTAGTGGGATACGACGATACCGAAGACAGCTCATGTTATATCCCGCCGTTAACCACCATCAAACAGGATTTTCGCCTGCTGGGGCAAACCAGCGTGGACC
>NZ_JAWRYD010000218.1:0-278 GCF_046534765.1 Burkholderia sp. SIMBA_062 | reverse complement strand
GAAGCAGGAAGTAAAGGATGCCGCCGATGATGGCGAAGGTTGTGCTCACCCGTTAATTATTGCCGAGCGAAGAAGGTCGACTCGCCCTCGACGGGCTGAGCGACCGTGTCGCCGAGCACGGCGACGTGCGAGGGCGACAGCAGGAAGACCTTGCTGGTGACGCGCTCGATCTTTCCCTGCAGACCCTGCGAGAGGCCGCTGGCGAAGTCGATCAGGCGACGAGCGTCGCCCTCGGACATCTGCGAGAGGTTGATGATGACGGGCACGCCGTCGCGGAA
>NZ_JAWRYD010000084.1:0-1674 GCF_046534765.1 Burkholderia sp. SIMBA_062 | reverse complement strand
CAGATCCTGGCTAACCTCACGGGCCGGGCACCCGTTCACTAACCCGCGAGGTGTTGCACTTCGCTCTTGAAACCGCCCTGCTAACCTACCGCATGCTCTGTTACCTTCGCATGGCTGGACGACTTCAGGCGACTGCGCATCTGGTTCGAGCGCCTCGCAGTCCACGAAGCGCCCATGAAAATTGACGCTTGCATCATCTGCTGGCGACTGCTTCAAATTCATTGTGTTAGAGCTTCTTAGAGACGGTTTCAAAAAGGGCCCGTGGGGCTGTTAACTTTCGCGGCGAGCTGTTAACCTCAGGCATCGGAACAACCGAGACCGAGGAGATGGGCAAGCCGATCATCGACGACGAATTGTGGATACTGATCGAGCCGTTACTGCCGCCGCCCAAGCCGCGGCGCGAGAAGAACCCGGGTCGCCTACCTGTTTCGAATCGCGCCGCGCTGACGGGCATCTTGTTCGTTCTCAAGACCGGACTGCGCTGGCGCGATCTGCCTGCCGAGATGGGTTGCGGCTCGGGCGTGACATGTTGGCGACGACTACGCGACTGGCAGGCGGCCGGCGTGTGGGACCGCCTGCACGAACTGCTGCTCGCGAAGCTGCGAGCGGCAGACCAGATCGACTTCTCGCGAGCCGCTGTCGATTCATCATCGATTCGCGCCGTTGGGGCGGGCCAAAAACTGGGCCGGACCCTACCGATCGCGCGCGACCCGGTTCCAAGCACCACATCGTCACCGACGCGAACGGCACGCCGCTTGCCACGATCCTGACCGGCGCGAACGTCAACGACGTCACGCAGTTGCTGCCGCTCATCGATGCGATTCCGCCGATTCGAGGATTGCGCGGCCACCCACTGCACAGACCGCGGGTGGTCTACGCCGATCGTGGTTACGACTCCGAGCAACATCGGCAAGCGTTGCACAATCGCGGTATCGAGCCGGTGATCGCCAAGCGCCGTACCGAATATGGCAGTGGCCTTGGCAAATATCGCTGGGTCGTGGAACGCACGCATGCTTGGCTGCATCACTTCCGTCGCCTCCGTATTCGTTTCGAGCGACGTGCGGACATTCACGGCGCGTTCCTCAAACTCGGTTGTTGCCTGATCTGCTGGAATACCCTCCGGCGCGCCGAGCAGTCTTTATGAAACCGCTTCTTAGATACACCGCCGCAGAACGTTATCGATGTTGATCAACGCCAAGATCACGTCGTCGCGGTCAGTTGGTACAGTAAGTGCCTGTACAACATAGCGCCTCCCGGCGCGCAGGACAATGTGCGCGCCCTCACATCCCGATGCAACACTCGCGATCGACTCCCTTTGGCCGTTAGCCATCCGTCTCTGATCAGCGAACTCCCTGCAACTCCCGTCCGCGCTGAAATCGCGGCACCAACCCCTCACCCTCCTGAACAATTAGTGCCAGCTGAATGCGTCCACGCCCTTAGCAAGCACGCCGCGATCGTTCCCGACACGCATGCAGCCACCATCGGCGTGGGTCAATCAACGGCATGGATTTTGCGTTCTCGGTTTCCGCAGGTAAATAAAACTAAGCATATCTTTGCTATACTAAAAATAACTTAACTTCATCGCCACGGCGCCCACTGAACCGCACCGGGAATCGTGGAGGCTGGTTGGTTTAAGTTAATGCAGGCACGTCAGCGGTATTTCCGAGTTGCCTG
>NZ_JAWRYD010000217.1:0-278 GCF_046534765.1 Burkholderia sp. SIMBA_062 | reverse complement strand
ATAAGGGCTAAAGCAATTGTTAAATATAGGAAAGTCAACTCCAAAACCTACCGATGCAGTAGGAATGATGGTCTTCAAAGCAGGATGAAGATTTTTAACAGCAGCCCATTGGCTGAAACCGTCATAACTTCCTCCAATCATGCCTACCTTACCATTATTCCATGGTTGCTTGATAATCCAATCTATTACTTCGTTTACATCTTCTATTTCAAATTCAAATGGAGAAACTTGATCATGACTCAAATAAACACCTCTACTATAAGCATAGACTACAGTAT
>NZ_JAWRYD010000216.1:0-278 GCF_046534765.1 Burkholderia sp. SIMBA_062 | reverse complement strand
CAGCAGGATTACGACGACTGGGCCGCCGCGGGCGCGACGGGCTGGCGTTTCGCCGATGTCTTGCCGTATTTCCTCCGCGCCGAAGGCAATCAGCGACTGGGCGCGCCGCTGCACGGTCAGGACGGGCCGCTCACGGTGAGCGATGGCACGCATCGTCATCCGTTGAGTCTTGCGTTCGTGAAGGCGGCGATGGAAGCGGGCGTGCCGTACACCGAGGACTTCAACGGCACCCACCAGGAAGGCGTCGGTTACTACCAGACGACGACCGAAGCGGGCCG
>NZ_JAWRYD010000215.1:0-278 GCF_046534765.1 Burkholderia sp. SIMBA_062 | reverse complement strand
GGTAGATGCTGCTAATGATAAAGTCGGGGTTGGAACTACTTCTCCAGGTGTAAAATTAGATGTTGCACAGGCAATCGGCACATCAGAAGCTACTCAGCTGCGTATACTTAATACATCTCCTGTAGCTGTTAATAATACAGCATGTATGGGATTTAACTCTTATAACGGAGGTGGAGCAACTTGGGGAATAGGTTCTATTCAGAATAGTACGAGTGCTACTGACAGTAACTTTCATATATTATACAGTGGTGGTGCTAGTTACAATAAACTATTTACAA
>NZ_JAWRYD010000214.1:0-278 GCF_046534765.1 Burkholderia sp. SIMBA_062 | reverse complement strand
CTACGGCTGCCTATCGCGATCCCAAGGATGGCTTTGCCTTCAAACCCCATGCGTTCGCGCTGTTGTTCAAGGTGATCGCGCGCAAGGGATATGAGGACATCAAGGCGACTGGCGAATTGGTCGCCAATTCGGACCTGGACTGGACACTGATACGCATTCCTAATCTCAAGGATGGCCCCGCCGATGGCGGTGTGGACGTGGGCTGGTATGGAAAGACCAAACTCGGCATGAAGCTCTCCAGAGGCAATCTCGCGAAGTTTTTGGTCGACCAGGTGACC
>NZ_JAWRYD010000083.1:0-1780 GCF_046534765.1 Burkholderia sp. SIMBA_062 | reverse complement strand
ATCGGGATAGGGGCGGTCAGTAACCTGACCGGTCCCCTCCCACACCACCCGGCATGCGGGTCCGCACCGGGCGGTTCGAGTAGTTGAGGTCAGGAGAGTCGGGGAACACCAAGCCGGTCGAAGTAGGCGACGGGCATCGCTCGGTTCAGTTGCAGGTAGCTGTTATGCCACCAGCGACTGCTGTTCGCGGCAACCTTGCGAGCGTCCGCCTCCGAGGCTCCCAGCGCCAACATCTCTCGATACATCGTCGTTCCTCGACGCCAGTGCTTGAGCTGCATCGCGCGCAGCCGGTGCCTGATCCACTCGTCGAGTTGGCGGAACACCTTGGGCGTCTGTGCCAGATGGAAGTACGCCTTCCAGCCCGGCATATACGCCCTCAGTCGCTCCGCCACCTCCGGCAGGCTTCGCCCGCTCGAACGGCGTGTCAGTTCCCGGATGCGTTGCTTGAAGGCCTCCAGGGCCTTCCGGGCCACCGCGCATTTGATCCGATCGCCCGCGCTGCGCCACAGTTCGTAGCCCAGGAACTTGCGACCGGTCGCCTGTGCAACCGCCGTCTTGGCCTCGTTGAGCTTCAGATGGAGTCGCTCGTAGAGCTTGCGCAAGCCGTCCAGCACCCGTTCGCCCGACCGACGACTGCACACGTACACATTGCAGTCGTCGGCATAGCGCACGAAGCGGTGACCCCGCTTCTCCAACTCCCGATCCACCTCGTCTAGCAGCACATTGGCCAGTAGCGGCGACAGCGGTCCGCCTTGCGGCGTGCCTTCGTGACGCTCCGTGACCACCCCGCCATCCATGATCCCAGCCACAAGGTAGTGGCGAACCAGCCGCAGCACGGCCTTGTCCGCAATCCGCCTCGATAGCCGTTCCATCAGGATGTCGTGATTGACCCGATCGAAGAACTTCTCCAAGTCCACGTCGACCACCACCCGATAGCCGTCCTGCACATGCCGTTGTGCCTTCAGCACCGCGTCACGCGCTCGACGCCCCGGGCGGAAGCCGTAGCTGTGTTCGGAGAAACTCGGATCAATGATGGGCTGCAGGACTTGCAGCAGGGCTTGCTGGATCAATCGATCCGTCACCGTCGGAATCCCCAGTTCACGCATCCCGCCACCGGACTTCGGAATCTGGACCCGCCGTACCGGCTCAGGCCGGTAGCTTCCGTCCACCAACGCTTCCCGAATCCCGGGCCAGTGCGTCTTGAGGTGTTCCGCCGTTTCGGCGATCGACTTCCCATCCACCCCGGCACCGCCGCGATTGGCTTTGACGCGTTTCCACGCCGTCACCAGATTCGCTCTCGCGAGCACCTGCGCAAGCAGGTCGGCCCGCCCCAAGCCTCCAGTTTCGTGTCGCGCCGTCCACGCTTCATCACGCTCCGCTTCAGGCGCGGCTTCACCTCGCCCTCCCGCGTTGCGCCCCGCCTGCGCGGGCTTCTGATGCACTGCACGTCCGAGCGACACGGCCTTCGGCCCTCCTACTCGTTCGGCCCTTCGCCCCAAACCAGCAGCTACTACGGCCTCTGCTGACTTCTCGCTCCGGCTCATCACCGTCGCCCTTTCAGGCACAAGGCGAGATCTCCCCAGGTAAGAACGCACTCCTTCATCGCACAACCGCCGCATCTACGCCGCCTCGCCTTGATCACAAGAGCTTCACGGTTTCATGCCCGCTCGCCCTGCTCGGCAGCGCCTTCTATGCGGTTCTTGTTCATCGGCTCGCGATTTACGCTCCGCGCTTCCTCCCCACAATCGGTCGCCCTCATGCAGTTGCGCTTCGCTTCATT
>NZ_JAWRYD010000213.1:0-278 GCF_046534765.1 Burkholderia sp. SIMBA_062 | reverse complement strand
CGTCGATTGACGACGCTGTCGCGTCGCGCCCATTGTGCGAATCGCCCCGACGGCGCGGTTGCATCCGGCGCGGCGATTCACCCAAACCCCTTTTGAAATCGGACTGCTAACGGCTTTCAAAGCATGTGCGCCACGCAATCACAGCACTACGTCTTTCTTTGCGGACGCCTTCTGGCCCGCGCGGCAACCCCTGTTTATGCTTGCGCGCCGCGCGGGTGAAGTCTTCACATTACATTTGGACTACTAATATTTCTGTATTGCCGTGAAGCGCTTTTTTC
>NZ_JAWRYD010000082.1:0-1830 GCF_046534765.1 Burkholderia sp. SIMBA_062 | reverse complement strand
ATCACCAATGTCGGTACGTTGAATCTCACCGGTGTCGAAACGGGCGCCACCGTCGAATATTCGACGGATGGTGGCCACACCTGGAACACCAGCTTCAATGCCGTCGAAGGCGTGAATGACGTGCAGGTTAGACAGATCGATGTCGCGGGCAATACGTCGTCGGCCACATCGCTCAGCTTCACGCTCGATACGTCGGCCGACGCGCCCGGTGTCGCGCTCACCACCGATTCCGGTAGCAGCGCCACCGACCGCATCACCAATGTCGGTACGTTGAATCTCACCGGTGTCGAAACGGGCGCCACCGTCGAATATTCGACGGATGGTGGCCATACCTGGAACACCAGCTTCAACGCCATCGAAGGCATGAATGACGTACAGGTCCGGCAGACCGATGTCGCAGGCAACACGTCATCGGCCACGTCGTTCAGCTTCACGCTCGACACTTCGGCCGCTGCGCCCGGCGTTGCATTGACGACCGACTCCGGCAACAACGCCACCGATCACATCACGAACATCGGCACAATCGACGTGTCCGGAGTGGAGACCGGTGCAATTGTCGAATACTCGATCGATGGCGGTCATACCTGGAACACCAGCTTCAATGCAGTCGAAGGCGTGAATGACGTACAGGTTCGGCAGACCGATATCGCAGGCAATACGTCGGATCCGACGTCGTTCAGCTTCACACTCGACACCTCGGCCGCTACGCCCGGCGTCGCATTGACGACCGACTCCGGCAACAACGCCACCGATCACATCACGAACGTCGGCACACTCGACGTGTCCGGAGTGGAGACCGGCGCAGTTGTCGAATACTCGATCGACGGTGATCATACCTGGAACACCAGTTTCAATGCCGTCGAAGGCGTGAATGACGTGCAGGTTCGGCAGACCGATATCGCAGGCAATACGTCGGAGCCGACGACGTTCAGCTTCACGCTCGACACGTCAGCCGCGGCGCCCGGTATCGCGCTGACCACCGATTCCGGCAGTAGCTCGACCGACCACATCACCAACGTCGGTACGTTGAATCTCACCGGTGTCGAAACGGGCGCCACCGTCGAATACTCGACCGACGGCGGCCATACCTGGAACACCAACTTCAATGCCGTCGAAGGCGTGAATGACGTGCAGGTTCGGCAAACCGATATCGCGGGCAATACGTCGGAGCCGACCTCGTTCAACTTCACGCTCGATACCTCGGCCGCTGCACCGGGTGTTGCACTGACCGCCGACTCCGGCAGCAACGCTACCGACCACATCTCGAACGTCGGTACACTCAACGTGTCTGGTGTGGAGACTGGCGCAGTTGTCGAATACTCGATCGATGGCGGTCATACCTGGAACACCAGCTTCAACGCCATCGAAGGTGTGAACGATGTACAGATTCGACAGACCGATGTCGCAGGCAACACGTCGTCGGCCACGTCGTTCAGCTTCACGCTCGATACCTCAGCCGCTGCACCGGGTGTTGCACTGACCGCCGACTCCGGCAGCAACGCCACCGATCACATCACGAACGTCGGCACATTGAATCTCACCGGTGTCGAAACCGGCGCCACCGTCGAATATTCGACGGATGGTGGCCACACCTGGAACACCAGCTTCAACGCCGTCGAAGGTGTGAACGATGTACAGGTCCGGCAGACCGATGTCGCAGGCAACACGTCGGACCCGACCTCGTTCAGCTTCACGCTCGATACCTCGGCCACCGCGCCCGGTGTCGCGCTCACGAACGATTCCGGCAGCAGCGCCACCGACCACATCACCAATGTCGGCACACTGAATCTCACCGGTGTAGAAACCGGCGCCACGATCGAATACTCGACC
>NZ_JAWRYD010000212.1:0-278 GCF_046534765.1 Burkholderia sp. SIMBA_062 | reverse complement strand
ATCATGCGCACCCGTGGGGCCGCCATGCCGGCGATAATGGCCTGCTTCTCGCCGAAACGTTTGGTGGCGGGACCAGTGACGAAGGCTTGAGCGAGGGCGTGCAAGATTCCGAATACCGCAAGCGACAGGCCGATCATCGTCGCGCTCCAGCGAAAGCGGTCCTCGCCGAAAATGACCCAGAGCGCTGCCGGCACCTGTCCTACGAGTTGCATGATAAAGAAGACAGTCATAAGTGCGGCGACGATAGTCATGCCCCGCGCCCACCGGAAGGAGCTGAC
>NZ_JAWRYD010000211.1:0-278 GCF_046534765.1 Burkholderia sp. SIMBA_062 | reverse complement strand
CTGCAAATGGCTGGAGTGGGTCGACGGTGAAAGCGAGTCGGACACCGGCTTCACATGCAACAAGCGCCATCAGCAGATGTGGGCCGACGGCCGCGAGCAAGAGCTGCTCGACAACACTTGGAACGGTGAGCGTCGCGGGGAAACCCTCGCCCATCCCGAGACGGCGCAGGGGATCCGCGCAGCCAGCAGTGTACGTGATCAAGTAATACGCCTGATCCGTCACGGCCTGCTGGATGCCGCGAAGTATGCCGAGCTATTCCCGGGCTCGGAGGTGGCCC
>NZ_JAWRYD010000081.1:0-1955 GCF_046534765.1 Burkholderia sp. SIMBA_062 | reverse complement strand
TTTTCTTCTTCATCGGCATATCCATGACTTTTACTCCGCATGATATGCCTCGCCCACGAAATCACGGATAGGTCCGAGCCGGCCGGCGATTTCCAAGCGGTCAACGTCTACAATACACTTCAGAATAAATGGATTGATGTCGCTCGTACAACTGCTTTGCGAGGCCTTCGTCCTCCGCCACCGCACTGATCGCCAAAGACGCCAAGTACGAGAGAACGGCCATCGCATCTAGCAGGCTGTTGAAAAGCGCCTAGCTTTGATGATCGGGGTGCTGTTTAAAAGGATTTCGTATGCGCTTGGCTGCCGAGTTGCCACCGATTCGCCGAAGCTGGACCGTTCGCGAGCGCTCCAGCCGGCGCGTTGCCGTGCGACGGCCGCGCTTGGGCGGCTCATTGCACCGCTCCTTGCGGCGGCACCACCGTCAGCATTCGCGCCATTCGAGTCAGATTGCTCGCCAGCATCGTCAGCTTGAAGTGCTGGTCGACCCGTTTGAGGCCGCGATACGCGGTCTGTCGAATCCTGCCGACGGTTTTGCCCCAGCCGAAGTGCTCTTCGATGCGCTTGCGAATCACTTGGCTAATGCCATAACCGGCGTGCCGCGAGGTACGGCCGTCGATCGCACTGCCGCCTTGATGCGTGTCGTTGCGCGCGACGTGTGGCGTTACCTTGCGCGCACGACAGTCCCGCACAAAGTCGCGCATGTCGTAGCCCTTGTCGGCGCCGAGCGTCTTGGCATGACGACCGGGCACGCAATCGAGCAGGCGCAACGCATTGGCGCGTTCGGCGAAGCCGTCGGCATGGCTCACCATAGCGCCGACCACCAAGCCCGAGCGGTTCTCCATCAGGATGTGACCGTGGTAGCACAGGATGGACGGCGTGCCTTTGCTCTTCTTGAACAACCGGGCGTCTGGATCCGTGCTCGACTCGTGCGTGTCGTTGCTGCGCCGTTTGCCTTTCCAGTCCGTGTCGGCATTACGTCCGCCGCCGGCCGGCGGATCGTCCGAGCCGTCCTTGGGACGGAAGCTCTTGTGACTGGCCCACGCCTGGATCAGCGTGCCATCGACCGAGAAGTGCTCCCGCGACAGCAACCCTTGCTTGTCCGCCAAGCGCATGACTTCGGTAAAGAACGCCTCGATCACTTCGTGCTCAAGCAGCCGGTCGCGGTTCTTCGAGAACACCGAGTGGTCCCAGACGGCGTCTTCGATCGCCAAGCCGACGAACCATCGGAACAGCAGGTTGTAGCGCATCTGCTCCATCAGCATGCGCTCGCTGCGTACCGAGTAAAACACCTGCAACAACAGTGCACGCAACAACTTCTCGGGCGCGATCGACGCGCGACCGCTGTCGGCATAGATCGTGCCGAACAGCCCGTTGAGTCGCTTCAGGGCCTGATTGACCAGCAGCCGCAGCGGCCGCAACGGGTGATCGGCCGGCACGAAGTCTTCCAGCTTCACCGTCGTGAACAGCGGTTCTTGCATCTCGTCCATTCCGCGCATCGCACCCATCCGACCAAGACCATGAACACGTTATCTCTAACGCACCGCCCCCAAAGCCCGTTTACACCGTTCCCAATTTCAACAGCCTGCTAGAAGCTTGCTCGAATGATCGCCGGTGTAGCTTTGCCGGACCTCATCGCCGAACGTCCGCGCTTTGACTTGAACCACGCCCCCGTGTGTAAACGCGCACATCGTTCCCCAGGTGCGCTGCTTCACCTGCAATATCACGTCACCTGAGCGCTTCGCCGCCTGCTTCAAGTCGCTCGCAAGCTTGGCTATCCGTGGTGGCTCATCACCGCGGACGTATCGATGAAGGTCGGAATCCGTAGCGCAATAGTGGTACCACTCACCCCGCGTATACGCTTCGAACTGAGGTCGATACTGAACCGCACCGGATTTTGTGGAGGCTCCAACTCTTGAGAGAATGGAGCCATGAACAAGAAGCCAAGCAAGTTTTCC
>NZ_JAWRYD010000210.1:0-279 GCF_046534765.1 Burkholderia sp. SIMBA_062 | reverse complement strand
ACCACGCATTGCTCAGCACAAGGCGGCGGTAGTGATGACCAACCCTGAACTCCTCCGTCAATCCGTAGCCGCCATGCAGCTGTATACCCTGCGCGGTGACGAATTTTGCGCTGCGCATGACCTGTGCCTTGCAACCCGAGATCTGGGCGCTGCGCTCGTGCACTGGGGCATCGCCAGCCAATATAGCCAGGCCCCGATGCAGGCTAGCGCGCGCCTGCATGGTTTCGATAGCCATGTCAGCCATACGGTGCTGAAGCGCCTGGAAGCTGCCAATCGGCA
>NZ_JAWRYD010000080.1:0-2562 GCF_046534765.1 Burkholderia sp. SIMBA_062 | reverse complement strand
CAGACTTGTTATAGGATCAAGCCTTACGGGCAATTAGTATCAGTTAGCTGAACGCATTACTGCGCTTACACACCTGACCTATCAACGTCCTGGTCTCGAACGACCCTTCAAGGGGATCTAGTCCCCAGGGATATCTCATCTTAAGGCGAGTTTCCCGCTTAGATGCTTTCAGCGGTTATCTCTTCCGAACATAGCTACCCGGCGATGCCACTGGCGTGACAACCGGTACACCAGAGGTTCGTCCACTCCGGTCCTCTCGTACTAGGAGCAGCCCCCTTCAAATATCCAACGCCCACGGCAGATAGGGACCAAACTGTCTCACGACGTTTTAAACCCAGCTCACGTACCTCTTTAAATGGCGAACAGCCATACCCTTGGGACCGGCTACAGCCCCAGGATGAGATGAGCCGACATCGAGGTGCCAAACACCGCCGTCGATATGAACTCTTGGGCGGTATCAGCCTGTTATCCCCAGAGTACCTTTTATCCGTTGAGCGATGGCCCTTCCATACAGAACCACCGGATCACTATGACCTGCTTTCGCACCTGCTCGACTTGTCGGTCTCGCAGTTAAGCACGCTTATGCCATTGCACTATCAGCACGATTTCCGACCGTACCTAGCGTACCTTCGTACTCCTCCGTTACGCTTTGGGAGGAGACCGCCCCAGTCAAACTGCCTACCATGCACTGTCCCCGACCCGGATCACGGGCCAAGGTTAGAACCTCAAACAAACCAGGGTGGTATTTCAAGGACGGCTCCACCGAAACTAGCGTTCCGGTTTCATAGCCTCCCACCTATCCTACACAGATCGGTTCAAAGTCCAATGCAAAGCTACAGTAAAGGTTCATGGGGTCTTTCCGTCTAGCCGCGGGTAGATTGCATCATCACAAACACTTCAACTTCGCTGAGTCTCGGGAGGAGACAGTGTGGCCATCGTTACGCCATTCGTGCAGGTCGGAACTTACCCGACAAGGAATTTCGCTACCTTAGGACCGTTATAGTTACGGCCGCCGTTTACCGGGACTTCAATCAAGAGCTTGCACCCCATCATTTAATCTTCCGGCACCGGGCAGGCGTCACACCCTATACGTCCACTTTCGTGTTTGCAGAGTGCTGTGTTTTTATTAAACAGTCGCAGCCACCAGTTTATTGCAACCCCTTCACCCTCCTGGCGCAAGCCAGTCAAGCTACAAGGGCGTACCTTATCCCGAAGTTACGGTACCAATTTGCCGAGTTCCTTCTCCCGAGTTCTCTCAAGCGCCTTAGAATACTCATCTCGCCCACCTGTGTCGGTTTGCGGTACGGTCATCGTTAGACTGAAGCTTAGAGGCTTTTCTTGGAACCACTTCCAATTGCTTCGCTCCCGAGGGAGCTCGCGCCACACCCTTGAATTACGCACCCGGATTTGCCTAAGTGCCTTCTCCAATGCAGCGACCGGGACTTCCAACACCCGGACAACCTTCCGCGATCCGTCCCCCCATCGCATCTAACAATGGTGCAGGAATATTGACCTGCTTCCCATCAGCTACGCATTTCTGCCTCGCCTTAGGGGCCGACTCACCCTACGCCGATGAACGTTGCGTAGGAAACCTTGGGCTTACGGCGAGGGGGCCTTTCACCCCCTTTATCGCTACTCATGTCAGCATTCGCACTTCCGATACCTCCAGCACGCTTTTCAACGCACCTTCGCAGGCTTACGGAACGCTCTCCTACCATGCGAGCATAGCTCGCATCCGCAGCTTCGGTATATAGCTTAGCCCCGTTACATCTTCCGCGCAGGACGACTCGATCAGTGAGCTATTACGCTTTCTTTAAAGGGTGGCTGCTTCTAAGCCAACCTCCTGACTGTTTTAGCCTTCCCACTTCGTTTCCCACTTAGCTATATTTGGGGACCTTAGCTGGCGGTCTGGGTTGTTTCCCTCTTGACACCGGACGTTAGCACCCGATGTCTGTCTCCCGTGATTGCACTCTTCGGTATTCGGAGTTTGCTATGGCGGGGTAATCTGCAATAGACCCCCCAACCATGACAGTGCTCTACCCCCGAAGGTGAGACACGAGGCACTACCTAAATAGTTTTCGGAGAGAACCAGCTATTTCCAAGTTTGTTTAGCCTTTCACCCCTATCCACAGCTCATCCCCTAACTTTTCAACGTTAGTGGGTTCGGACCTCCAGTACGTGTTACCGCACCTTCATCCTGGCCATGGATAGATCACTTGGTTTCGGGTCTACGCCCAGCAACTGAACGCCCTATTCGGACTCGCTTTCGCTACGCCTGCCCTATACGGTTAAGCTTGCTACTGAACGTAAGTCGCTGACCCATTATACAAAAGGTACGCCGTCACCCCTTACGAGGCTCCGACTGTTTGTATGCATGCGGTTTCAGGATCTATTTCACTCCCCTCCCGGGGTTCTTTTCACCTTTCCCTCACGGTACTGGTTCACTATCGGTCGATCACGAGTATTTAGCCTTGGAGGATGGTCCCCCCATCTTCAGACAGGATTTCACGTGTCCCGCCCTACTTGTCGTACACTTAGTTCTTTCATACTGTTTTCGCCTAC
>NZ_JAWRYD010000209.1:0-279 GCF_046534765.1 Burkholderia sp. SIMBA_062 | reverse complement strand
CGCCACCGCGGCGCCACGGTCTGCGAGCACAAGAAGGGCAAGACCAACAGCTTCGTCTGCCCCTACCACGGCTGGGGCTACGCCCTCGACGGCTCGCTGCGCGGCATTCCCCACCCGGAAAGCTACGGCGATTGCATCGACAAGGCCGAACTGCCACTGGTCAGCCTGCGCACCGAAAGCTACGCCGGCATGGTCTTCGCCACCTTCAAGGACGACATCGAGCCGCTCGAAGACTTCCTCGGCGCGGCCAGGAAGTGGATGGACCTGTTCATGAAACAG
>NZ_JAWRYD010000208.1:0-279 GCF_046534765.1 Burkholderia sp. SIMBA_062 | reverse complement strand
ACGCAGATGTATAACGGACGGCTGAACCCTGTCGCTGTGGCGGTAGGCAAATCTGTGGGCAAACGCGCAGTCCTGGGTGGCGTGCTGGGGGCCTGGCTGATGCTGGCCGGCCCAGCGTTCGCCGCCACCAGCAGCCTGGGCGATACATCGAGCAGCCTGATTTCGCAGCAAGACTCCGTGGTAGCCGATGCGATCAAGGCCGATGCGCAGGACTGCGCCGATGGCACGAAGCAGGGGACGATTGGCGCCTCCATCAACGATGCGCTGAAGATTCATACC